>JAOZLK010000170.1:6089-8239 GCA_029934875.1 Bacteroidales bacterium
GGATGTAATTATCGACGATTTGAAACTTGATGGAAAACATAGTTTCGAAGATGGCATCTACCCGGTTGAGGAGGCTTTTGACTGGTGGCATGAACGCATCGCCATCATGGGTGGTATCGACATGGATTTCCTGGCCAGGAAAACACCCGGCAAAGTATATCAACGAGCCATAAAACTACTTGAACAAACTTCACATAAGGGAGGTTTTGCCCTGGGTTCAGGGAACAGCATTCCCGAATTCATCCCAATGGAAAACTACATGGCCATGCTCAGGGCAGCATCCGACTTCAATAGCTTGTAGGCAGGGCTTCCTTAAAATAGTCCCCTGCCCTGTTTCGCCTCATCTCCTCACTGAGTTCTTCAATTATAGCAGCATTCCCGGGATGCTCGGAGATGTTCACGTTTTCATCCGGATCTGCCGAATGATCGTAAAGCATACGTGTAAACATCTGGTCATTGTCATCGATCCATTCGGTATAGAAATGATTCTCCCGTATGGTAGTAACTCCTTTGAACCACTGGCAAACTGCCACACCGTCACTGACAGCATCCCCATCAAATAGAAGATCCTTGAAACTTGCCCCTTCAAGGTGCTCGGGCAGTGAAAGACCCGCCAGTTCACACAGGGTCGGATAAATATCCACAAATTCTACAATCTGGGTGGTGGAGGCAACCTGTTTGCTTCCGGGTACCTTCAATATCATCGGGGTATGAAGGGAAGTCTCGTAATTGCAGTGCTTACACCACAGGCCATGCTCCCGCAGGTTCCATCCATGGTCACCCCAGAGGATTACTATGGTGGATTGCTCCAGCTCAAGTTCCTCCAAAGCATCCAGAACCTTCCCGATTTGGGCATCGGTATAACTGACACAAGCGTAATAGCCCTGGATCAGGTCAAGGGCCATCTCATCAGAGACAGGACCTTCGGCGGGAATATCCCCATATCCTCTTAGCTCACCAAAAGTATGCATTGACTCCCTGGGTGCATTCTCAGGCATGTAGTTATTATAAGGAAGTTTAACCTCTCCATCATAAAGCTTCCAGTACTTTTCGGGAGCATTGAAAGGAAGGTGGGGCTTCAGAAATCCGGCTGCCAGGAAAAATGGTTTACCCGAACCCTTTAATTTGCGGAGGTCCCCGATTACCTTTTCTGCAGTCTTCCCGTCCTTGTATGCATTGTCGGGCAACTCGGTCCGTTCAAGAGGCGGACCTCTGCGAGTACCCATTGTATCCTGTATGATGTTTTCAGGGATGGCATAGTCCCGCCAGGAAGCACTACCCGATTGCGGGTGCCAGATTTCATCCCAGCCATCGACAGCGTCATCATCGTGGTGAAAAATCTTGCCATTACTAATGGTATAATAACCATTGTCCCTGAAGTGCTTCGGTAGGGTTAACACTCCGGGAGCATCCACATCTGCCCTTGTAAAGTAGCTTAGAAAACGGTTCCTGGCAGGCCTGAGTCCGGTCATTAGGCTGGCTCTTGAGGCACCGCAAACCGGTATATTACAGTAAGAACGGTCAAAGCGGGTTCCTTCGGCAGCCAGCTGATCGATATTGGGCGATTGGATCACGCTCTCACCATAACACCCCAGCTCGGGACGCAGGTCATCCACTGCAATAAACAGGATATTAGGCTGCTCGGGAATTTGATTCTTCTCTTTGTTCCCACTACATGAAGCCAGGACAATAGCCAGGCACAGTAAAAATATGAGGGCGATGCGTCTCATCTATCCCTCTAAAATAGCCATTTTTACAAGAAAAATCATTTCTTTTGTAAAAAACCATCTCAGATATCCTTGTTGCGGACTTTCCTTCACAGGGGGATTGAGATAGACCCTGATGTAAAAAAGCAAATCCTTCAGGCATAAAAAAAAATCTGCACTTGAACATACTTGGAATTTCGGCATACTATCACGATTCAGCAGCAGCCATATTGATGGATGGACAAATTGTAGCTGCGGCACAGGAGGAACGGTTTACACGCAAAAAACAGGATGCCGGATTCCCGGAACAGGCCATTCGTTATTGCCTGGAAGAAGCCGGACTTGATATCTCCATGTTGGACCAGGTGGTTTTTTATGACAAACCCTTTCTGAAGTTTGAGCGCTTGCTTGAGACTTACTATAACTACGCACCCAAAGGCCTCT
>JAOZLK010000171.1:0-5777 GCA_029934875.1 Bacteroidales bacterium
GTGGCCACCCCTTACCTCCTTGTTTAATTGCCATCCATTATAGGCTTCAACCGGCCGGGTATCAATAATGGAGGTAGAGGGATTGTCTAAGAGTAGCTGTAATTCCTGGGTGGAGATTAGTTGAAAATCCATACTATAAATACTAAGATCTTAAGAGAATTGAAATGTTTTATTTATGAATAACACATTAGTCGCCCCAGAGTTTAAAAACTTACGACAAAGCTGGCACTTAGTCATTGTAAATTCCATCAAGATCGTTTTCGAAAAGGGTGTAAGGATGGTTGTAGAACTCCAAGAAATCGGGCACAGAGGGATGGCCCGGGAAGGGAGCGTAATAGTGGGTCGGGCTCCTTGAATCGTTGCGCCAGACCAGTACATAGGCCAGCTTTGCATCATACATCTGCATGGCCGGAAGCAGGCTTCGGGTCCACCATGTGGTATCGGGAATGGACTCCAGTCCTGTCTCGGTAAAAGCAGCAAGTTTCCCTGCTTTTTCAGCATAATCAGAAACGATTTTCAATTTCCTGGCAGCTGTCTCAATATCATAGCGGTCGCGTCCCATGTCTGCATAGTTATCCATACCCACCAGGTCCACCCATTGATCTCCAGGGTAACGCTCCAGGAAGACCTCCTCACTATCAAATTTATTGTCGGGTGAGAATCCATACAAAAAATTATGCACCCCAAGGGAGTCGCGCAGATAACTCACAGTAAATTGCCATAAGCCGATGAATTCCTCCCCGCTACAGTGGGGCTTTCCCCACCAGAACCAGCCCCCGTCAAACTCATGGTAGGGCCTGAAAATTACAGGTGCCAGGCTGCCATCGGTCGCCTTCAGACTATGTGCCCAGGCTGCAATGGTACCCAGTATTTCCTTATACTTCTCATGGGCCTCACCACCTGGAATGATATACTTCACGGCAGGCAAAGAGACTGAATCTTTCCAGTAAAAGCCGCCTCCGGATACCGGATTGGAGAAGTGCCATGAAATGCTGGTCACACCTCCCCGCTCATAGGTCGCCAGTACATTTTGCCTGAGTTTTTCAACATTGCCGGCGATGCGTTCAGGCGATCTCCCGGAGAATCCACTGATATCCACACCAATCACTGCCGGATGGGAACTGCATACCGACTTCACATCCGACCGGTCCACATCCCCATACCATCCGTGGCCATATTCGGTGGCATGCTGATGCCCGAACAGGGTATGGTTTTGGGCCAGGACCTGCAAATTATTAAACAGTGCCTTGGTTTCAGCAGTGGCCTGGTCGTCTACGAGACCAGAGGGCTGAGCATGCATCTCCCAGGTGCAGGTGAACAGGATAGTAGAGGTGAGTATAATTACGCTTGTGAAAGTGGTTTTCATGATGAATTGGATTGGAATATCAGAATACGAAAGATAGAAGTTTTACAGCTTTTTCAGCCTAAAGGTGATAATCCCGATTCTTAGCTGCTTAGTGTTTTTATTGTACTACCTTTGCGGACTAATATAAAGATATGGAATTTAAGGACTTAGGATTGCCTGAAAAGATACTGAAAGCAATCACCAAATTGGGTTTTGTAAGCCCTTCAGAGATTCAGGAAAAGGCGATTCCGGTACTGTCGGCAGGGGAACAGGACTTTGTGGGATTGGCCCAGACCGGAACCGGTAAAACCGCAGCCTTCGGTCTGCCGCTCATTCAACACATCGACTTTGCCTCAAAAGATACCCAGGGCCTTGTGATTTGTCCCACCAGGGAACTGTGCATGCAGATCACCAAGGATTTGATCTCTTTTGCATATTACCAGGCCAATCCCAACATTATACCTGTTTATGGGGGAACCAGCATCTCGGATCAGATTCGCCAGATCAAGAGAGGCGCCCAGATCGTAGTGGCCACTCCGGGCCGGCTGCTTGACCTGATCAATCGCAAGGCCATCAAACTTCAGACTGTCAGCAGGGTCATTCTCGATGAGGCCGATGAAATGCTGAACATGGGATTCAAGGAAGATATCGACAGTATCCTGGAACAAACCCCGGCCATGAAGAGAGTGTGGCTTTTCTCCGCAACCATGCCAAAGGCAGTAAGGAGCATCGCAAACAATTACATGGTCGATCCGCTTCAGATTGTTGTGGGAAAACAGAACAGTGTTGCAGCCAATATCGATCACCGCTACTATATGATGAAGGAAAAGGACCGCTACTATGCACTAAAGCGGATCCTGGACTACTACCCGGATATATTTGGGCTCATCTTCTGCCGTACCCGCAGAGAAACCAGCCTTACTTGCGACAAGCTGGAGAAGGAGGGTTATGATGTGGTGGCTTTGCATGGCGATCTTACCCAGGGCCAACGGGATGCAGCCATGAAAAAATTCAGGGAACGTACCGTTAAAATCCTTGTGGCGACTGATGTTGCAGCCAGGGGTCTGGATGTGCACGACATCAGTCATGTGATCCATTACAACCTGCCCGACGACATTGAAAACTACACTCACCGAAGTGGACGTACTGCAAGGGCAGGTAAGGCAGGTAAATCCCTCATCCTGATTAACACCCGCGAAGTGGGCAGGATCAGGCAGACAGAAAAACTACTCAGTGCAAGCATCGAATACAGGCGTATTCCTGAGGCTGAGGATATTTGCGAAAAACAAATGTATGCGCTGATGGACAGGGTCGTGAAAACACCCATCGACGACGCGGCCATCGACCGTTACTGGCCGGTATTTTATGACAAGCTAAAAGATCTGCCCACAGAGGAGATCGTACTGAAATTCATTTCCACCGAATTGAACGCCCATCTTGACTATTATAAAGGAGCGGGTGACCTGAATGCTGACCAGGAAAAGGGAGGACGCACCAAGGGTCCCCGCAATGAAGAGGGCAGGTTCAACCGAAACGTGAGTGGCCCGAAGAAACGATACACTTTGGATCTGGGCGAAAACCAGAACATGAACAAGGGTGCACTGGTGAGATTAATCTGTTCCGAAACAGGAATTGAAAGCAGGCAGATTGGCCGGATTGAAATGCACTCCCGCTTCTCTTATTTTGAGGTAGATGAGTCTGTATCCAGTGAAGTTCTTCCAAAGCTTGAGAAGGGTACATATGAAGGGAAATCCTTCAATGTAGCGGTTTCCAAGGATCAGGATGGCGCAGGCAGCTACACCGCAAAAGATTACGGTGGAAGAAGCAAAAGCGGAAACAGTTACCACGGGAAAAACAAAGGTCCTAAGAAAGACTACAAGAAGGACTACAAGAGGGGCCAGAGGAAGAAATATTAAAGCTGATATTATTTCTGATTTTCTTCCCTTGCCAGGCGGGTGATCCCATTGAGCATATCGGCAGGACCATCGGGGATCCAGGTGGCAATGAGCCATTTTGGCACCGACACCAGGGGAATGCTTTTAGAATACATGATAATTTCCACGCTTCCGTCGCCCAGGTCGGTAAAGGTGTATTTCGTGTCATTGTGCTTCATCCTTGGCACATCCTGCTCGGGGTACATATCAGGAGCAGGACTTCCGGTGAGGATGAATTGTTTGCCGGATGCATCTTCCTCCAGTTTATACCTGGTGATCACATCTGCGTTGGGCATTGGCCAGGGGCTGTTATAAAAATAATAAGTTACCCAATCGCCCCCGGGCAGATTGATGATGCGTCTGACATTCTCTGTACCATCCATGAATCCCATGTGCAGTGAATCATTCATCATCACAGCCTTGCAACTCTCAAGGCTCAACCCCGCTGTGGTGACCGCAACATATTCCAGCACATTGAACTTTTTACCATCCTCATTGACACTTTCTGAGAATATGTAGGACACATGTACTTTTCCATCCTTTGTGCTTTCCTTCTTCCAGTCGTCCGTTTGGGCGATTAAAGCCGAATTCACAAGGAGCAAACAAAGAAGGGTAAGGCTGGTAATATTCTTAGCTTTCATAAGGGCTTCCTTGTCTTATTGTTTTCAATTTTATAAGAGTAATGGTACTGTGGGTGCCTATACGCATGGGCGGTCCGAATGTTCCTGCACCTTCCCCCACAAAAATCCTGGTCCCCTTAAAATCGTGGAGACCCTTGTTGAAGCGGTAGATCAGATTTACAATATAATTGACCGGGAATAGTTGTCCGGCATGGGTGTGACCCGAAAGATAAAGATCTACTCCCTTTTGATTTGCATATTCTATTCCATGCGGGCTATGATGAAGCAGGAGGATGGGCTTTTCAGGATCGGCAGGAAGACCGGGAAGAATTGATTGAATAGTGGCAGTATGGCCGTTGGCATGCATGTTCATATTCTTTTCATCGGCCGACATATGGTTCAGCCCGATAATCTGTATTTCTCCCTGAATGGCCATTTCATTGGAGAGCACCCTGACACCAACCTTCCGCAGGCCACTTTTGACACGCTCAATCCCGCTGTATCCGTCATGATTCCCTTCCACAAAATACACAGGAGCGTTTAAGTCCCTCAAAGGATAGAGACATTCATCGCAAAAGCGAATCTTACCATCAAAAAGATCTCCGGTGATAAGAACCATGTCCACTTCCTGCTCATTGGTCAGATCCACCAATCTTTGCAAAAAGTCCACTCCCCTGAAGTGACCCAGGTGAATATCGGTCAGGTGCATGGCCCTTGTATCGTGATTAAGACCCGGAATCTCCACCTCAATTTCCCGTGTGAGCACATTGAATGCATTGAAGATGCCGTAGACAGATAATGAGAGGGTCAGTATCAACACTGCAAATCCATAAAACCGGGCCGATACATGTATTACCAAACGAGCCAGGTCCACCACAAGCACCGAGAGTACAAGGTAGAGCAACACACCCATCAGGATGGCCCCGGCGCAATAGATCAGGTGGCCTGCAAGCCCGGTGGCGTTGGTAAAGGCAGCAACTCCCACTATCATAAGCAAGGTAAGCAAGGCGAAACTTAGATGCAGGGGCCAGGTTTGATCAGCACTAAAGTACCAGGCAAAACGCTTTGAAAGATAGATGTTGACTCCAAGCAGGATTCCCAGGAAAAGGAGCATGAAAAGCAGGGGGAAGAATTGTTTCATCGTTTAACTTTCGTCCTTAACAGCCGATCGCCAGTCTGGACCTGCAGAACAAGCAAGGGAGTCCCAGCAATCAGGCTGGATTCTATCTCGTACTCGGAGTTTCTTGCGTGGCTTCTGTACAATAACCTTCCTGATATATCCCAGATTGTGATACCATCCATCGGGGCATGATTGAGCTCATGCACCACAAGACGGTTTGCATCGCCAAATACCCTGAGTTCTCCTGCCTTCTTCATTTCTGGTCGTATGAAAGAAACCAGCGAATCCTGCCACATCTCGTAGTCAAGCATATCAAAAAGGGAATCGCTGGCCAGGATCCAGGAATCTTTCCCGATTTCTTCCAGCCAGTTTGCTTTCACCGCTTCATTAACCTGGACCCTGGAATCGCCCCATCCCTGTCCCTGCCACATGTCCTGGCTATCCCAATCGACATTGATATAGGCGAGGGCCTTGATCCGGTCATTCGTATAAATCTTGTCAAATAAGGGTGCGTACCAGCCGGCCCAGTGGGCTGTTCCATCCCCGACCTTGAGGTCAACCTTGGGTGTTGCCTCGGCTATCATCACGGGCTTGTCATGCTCTTCCGCAAAAGCCATCATATTTGCCCCGGGATTGGGCTCATTAAAATGGGAAAAGCCCATCCAATTCACATAGCGATCGCCGGGATACCACCTGTCAATATTGGGGGTATTCCCTCCATGGGACTGCCACACATAGGATACATTCATTACACCCAG
>JAOZLK010000171.1:5877-8228 GCA_029934875.1 Bacteroidales bacterium
TGGGGGTATTCCCTCCATGGGACTGCCACACATAGGATACATTCATTACACCCAGGCCATCGAAATAGTGAACAATGTAGATCCAGGCCTCTTTGTATTGCGCAGGGTCGTAATGATTCCACGAGCCATCGAATTCGTAAGCAATCCGGAGAAACACAGGCCGCTCCCGGGCCTTGATCCACCCACCAAGCTTGTCAAGCTGTGTGTCGGACTCTCCCTTGATAATACTGCCCAGTTGATCCACCAGGTATAAACCGATCACTATAAAGCTATTGTCGAATGATGCATCCTCCACATAGGCCTGGGCATGCACATCTCCGGCGCCCCAGTTTGCCAGATCGCTTAGCCCGGTCAGACCAGGGAACCCCGTATAGGTGGTAACACCGGCCGGGTGGTGGTTCAGGTGATCAATATAACCATCTGAATAGCCCCCCAATCCTCCCACCGCGCCCAGATCCTGGCCCATGATCAGGAGTTTCGAGCCCTTGGCTGGTGCATACTTGGCAGCTCCATTGTGGCTGCTAAACTGTGCTTCCAGGCACAGGGGCAGCAATAAAATAAGAATCCCGCTTACTCCTCGCATCATAAAATATATCTCTGGTAAATTGCGCTCATGCTTTTAAGAAGCTGCAATTTACCATAATCAGATTGATCTTAGTTGTCTAATGTATAGTATTGCCACCAGTCTTTTTTGAAGAAAGAAGTAGGACCTCCAGATCATATCAGGCAGACGCAATAAATTGGGAAACTATGCTAGATCTGAACTTTGCTTTTTCAACCTGATGGTCAGGGATATCCTGAATATACCCAGTGCAATAAAGGCTGCAGCAGTCCAGATGGCAATGGTTAATCCGAGAATCATGGGATGCCACAGAAGAATAACTGCCAGCAAGAGCAGAACGATGCCCAGGATTAACTCCCATCGCCATATGTCCTTCTCACCATCCCTGAATTCCATAGCTCGCCTCAGGACAAAGATGCCGCTTATAACCAGCCAGAAGGCTGCGAAAATTGTAATAATTTTCAAGAGAATTTCAGGATTCAGAATGAGGATAAGACCTATGGCCATATCAATGATTCCTCCTGCCAACTGGAATCCCCACCCGGGAATAGCCAGCCGGTTATGTATGGTAAGAAAGACCCCACTGGTCCCGCTTACCAGGATAATGATCCCGATGAACATGGTAATCTTCTCAAAACTTTCGGCAGGGGCTCTTAAAATCCAGATCCCGGTGGCAATAAAGATTATACCAAAAATAATAGGAACCCACCAGTAGGAGAGTTTGTTTTTTGCGGTTATTTCCTGGCTCATTGCAGTAGTTTTTTGATTGGCCATATAAATATCGGATATATTCTTTAAAAAGCCAATGTTTGTTCACAAACCATACAATTTGCAGTTTACAAGCCAGAATTGCAGTTTACCGATAAAATCTTTCCTTCTGTCGATTTGCTCTGGACCTGCCATAAAACCCGCCGTAGTTTTACACTATGTTTTGGTACATCCTCATAGCTCTTATCCTCCTTACCCTGCTGTGGCTTTTATTGGGCCCGGTCATCATCTTTGTGAATACTGAGAAAAATACTTATTCAGCGGCATTACCAGGAATAGTCAAAGCTTCAGTGCATCCAAAGGATGGTTTGTTTCTGATCAGGGGCTCTGTATTCTTCATCCCCTATCGCTTCAATCCCTTTGGCAGGAAAAGCAAAAAAAACCTGGAACAAAAAGAAAAGTCACCTCGAAAGAAGCGCTCTCTCAAACTCCGGGGCGGAATGAATATGGGAAGAAACATATTGCACGCCATCCGGGTCAGGAAACTGCATTTAAACATAGATACCAATGATTTTACCCTGAATGCCTGGCTGATCCCGGTATTTTCAGCGGTGAATTCCGAAAACATCAGGCTTCAGGCCAATTTCGAAGGAGAGGCATCCCTGCTTCTTGATCTTCGTACCAGCCTGGGAGCATTGCTCTGGGCAATGATTAAAACCAAATATAAATCAATGTTAAACCAATAAAACAAAAACAAAATGGACATTAAAGTAGATGAATTATTAGACAAGGTGTCAGAACAGGTAAAAAGCATAGCCAATACCGACACCATCCTGGGAGATGAATTCACAATGGGCGAATATACCTGCAGACCGGTGATAAAAGTAGGAACAGGCTTCGGCAGCGGTACCGGGACAGGAGAGGATCCCAAAGGGAAGGGCAGTGGTACAGGTGGAGGAGCCGCTGCAGGTATCGGGGTTACCCCGGTTGGATTCCTGGTTGCAAAGGGAGCAGATATTTCCTTTGTTCCTTCGGACCGCACAGCTGGTCTTGCCACCCTGCTTGAGAAAGTACCCGACCT
>JAOZLK010000172.1 GCA_029934875.1 Bacteroidales bacterium
GAGAAGCTGTAAATTGGGTAGATGTATCGACAGGTAACTATAAAGGCAATGGTTGCCTGTTTGCATCTGATATGACCGTTCACCTGTTCAGGGATGAAACATCTGATCCGGTAAATTACCCCGTGGTGCAACATGCCTTGCTTTCCTCCAGAAAAAGCCTGGCCTGGAATCCGGACTATTGGTTTACACAGGCCGGAAACCACAGCTACCGGATGGCACTGTACCCTCATGAAGGAAACTGGCGATTTGCCTATAAAAATGGTATTGCATTTAATTCAGAATTAATCGTGTATTCGGGAAAAGGCGAACATCCGGTGAGCCATACTTCTCTGCCATTATCAGAAAGCCTCATTTCCGTTTCACCTTCGAACATCATTATATCCGCCTTAAAACAGGGAGAAGATGGAGATGGATTATTTATACGGTTTTATGAAGCCGAAGGTCGTTATACAAAAGCTATTATTAATGGATTTCAAGCTTTTTCAAAAGTCTATTTGACAGATATGCTGGAATATAATACTGAGGAACTCCCTGTTCAGGCAGATGGGAGCATTGAGATTTCCGTTAAACCGTGGGAGATTGTAAACCTGAAGCTTGTAAAATAGAATCGCAAAGAAGAAACTAAAAACCAAAAAATCATGAACAAGAAATACATTTTTCTAATCACAGGCGTGTTGTTCATAAGCTTTGTTTCATCCGCCTATGGGCAAAAAAGAAAGAAGAATAATGCGGTTCCTGATACTATTCATATTGTGGGCCATGCCCATATGGATATGAATTGGTTATGGACCTATTCTGAAACCATGAAAATGTGCAATGACAATTTGCGGCAAACTGTTGCTTTCATGGATGAATTTCCTGATTTCACATTTATTCAGAGTCAGGCCGCGGTCTATAACTTTGTGGAAAAAGTGGACCCTCCCCTATTCAAACTGGTTCAGAAATACGTAAAAGAGGGACGACTTGAACTGGCTGGAGGAATGTGGACAGAGGGTGACGGAAACCTCTCTTCCGGTGAGGCGATTGCCCGTTCTTTTTTATTGGGACAAGGCTATTTCCAGAATAAATTTGGGAAAATGGCCAAAACAGGCTGGCTGCCTGATAATTTTGGGCATGTTTCTCAATTGCCGCAAATGCTAAAACTGGCCGGCTGCGAAAACTTCTATTTTCACCGTACAAATCCTTATATGGGTAGTTTCTGGTGGACAGGCCCTGATTCTTCTACAGTTCTATGCTACGCCAATGAGACATATAATGGCGCCATTACAGTTGATCTGAAGGATAAATTAAAGGTAATCGCACCCGATAAACACCGGATATTACATATTACCGGTGTAGGTGACCACGGTGGTGGACCCACCAGGGCCAATATTGATCTGATTCATGAACTGGATAAAACTCCGGGTTATCCCGCTGTGAAATTTACAACTGCAGGGGATTTCTTCAAACAGGTTTCGAAGGAAATGGATGGACGGCCCACCCACAGGGGTGAGATGCAATTCATATTCGAGGGATGTTATACCACGGTCTCTGATATCAAGGAAGGGAACCGAAATAGTGAGAATTCACTTTTTGGCAGCGAGTATTTTAATACACTGCGCTGGATAAATGGCGATACCTATCCTTCCGATGAACTGCGTAATCTCTGGGAAACGGTTTGCTTTAACCAGTTCCATGATATACTTCCAGGATCAGCCATTAATGAAGCAAACAAGGAAGCCATTGCAAGATATTCAGAAGTCCTTCGCCAGTCCACGGAGTTGCGTGATAAGGCCTTTTGGAAAATGGCAGATGAAGTGAATTTCCAAAAGGATATGGGACAAGCGGTTGTAGCTTACAACCTCTATCCCACCAGCCGGAAAACCATTGTTGAGGCCAATGTCTATTCCCATGATGAACCTTATACTGCAAGCGTTGCTCATTGGGCATCGAACTATTATGGTAAGAATTTTACAGCAAGTGATAAAGGTCAGGGAGATGTTGCAACAGTGCTGGTTCGGGATGGTTCCGGAAAAACCTATCCGGCCCAGATTGTCTATTCAAAAATGACCCCTCCCGGTTATACTTCCAAAGTTCAATTTATCGTGGATGAATTTCCTGCAGGTGGTTATAAAACATTTTACGTTGATATGACAAAACCAGGAGTGTTTAACGATGCCATACCGCTTAAGGAAAACACCTATGAAACTGACTTTTACAAAGTGAAAGTTGATATGAGTACAGGTGCCATTAACAGCCTTGTTGATAAAAGCAGTGGTCATGAATACGTGAAAGAGGGTGATGCACTGAATAAGTTAAGGATCTCTCAGGAAGATAAAGAAGGTGGAATGAAGTCCTGGACTATTAATAAAATTGTGAAAGAAGAGGATGTTAGCAATGTGGAGAGTGTGAAAGTGATCGAAAACGGACCTGTCAGGGTCTGTATTGAAACCGTGAAAACCTGGGGTAAATCCAGGTTTATAGAACGGACCAGCATCTATAGATCCTATCCACGTATTACTTTTGATATGGAAGTCCACTGGTTAGAAACCGGGACCGATTCGACCGATTCTCCAATGTTAAGGGCAGTTTTTCCCCTGGCAATTGAAAATCCAAGGTTCTTTTCCCAGGTGCCCTTTGATGTGGTGGAGAGGGCTGTTGATGGAAAAATTAATGGAGAGGATGCACCATATCCATTTTGTCATACCAATGTTTATGGACTGTCTCCAGAAATTAATGACGGACAGGAAGTTCCTGCTCAGAAATGGGTCGATCTTTCCAATGGTTCCGTGGGCATGGCACTACTTAATAAATCCAAATACGGGCACTCATACCACGATGGTGAGCTAAGGCTTACTTTAATGAGGGCAGCCGGGGGTCCTGATATTTACCCAAACCTTGGTAAATTCAACATTAGCTATGCACTCTATCCCCATTCCGGAGACTGGAAGAACGGGGTATGGATGGAAGGTGATGATTTTAATGTTCCCATTTTTGCCGCTGAACCACCTTCGCTCGCCCTGGTGAGTGAACACGCTACACGTCCCGAAGAGGATTCATTTATTTCGCTTGATGCCTCAGGTGTTTTTCTGACGGGAATGAAACCTGCTGAAGAGACAGAAGAGTTGATCATCAGGTTGGTTGAAGTGGAAGGAGAGGCCAAAACAATCACTCTTTCACTTCCTGAAAATGTGGAAGCAGCAAGAAGATTAAATCTGGTGGAACTTCCGCTGTCAGGCGTAGCAGAAGCAACTATAAAAGAGAACACTGTTTCTGTCAGAATAGAGCCTCATGAAATTCTGACGCTTGGAATCAAACTCGTAGAATAATATTATCTCTTTAAATCGTATTGTCTTGAGGAAATTCATATTCTATACATTATTAGCACTACTTGTGGGTAGTGGTGGGTGCATGAAAAATAAGGATGGCTTGATCACTGTTCTGGATATGCGCTACACGCTTACCGGGGATATGACTAAACAACAAGATGTTGAAATGGCCTGGGATCACATGCATTCTATAGCTACGCTTCAGGGGATTGTTAACAGAGATTCGCCCAACTTGTTTATTCGCTTTGTAGAGCGTAATGGAGTCTGCATTGATGATTATTGGTGGAATATGTATCGTAAGAATGGTGAGTGGCTCGGGGATCGTGATACATTAGAGCTGTCAAACATCGTAGAGGCCATTACGTACTACAAAGATAAAATAAACGGCGTCGTCGTATATGACCCCGGTGTTGCATCAACGAGTAACGTGGCTTCTGCCATAGCCGGGATAGAAGATTTGATGGCCATACGCTATGATCTGTCAAGCACCAGCCTTTACTCACAAGTGGTGCTCAAGGGGCCAAAGCTATCCGTCATGGCCCGACTCATCAATGAGGATGGCACATCTATGTTTACTGGAAGCGGAATGCTGCCTGACACGGAAATCTCCTCAAGTGGCTCTGTTAAGAACGATCCTTACCTGTGGTTTATTGAAAAGTATATGAAGGAAGGAAGGTGTAATTCAGAATATGGCGCTAATTACATCGATCAGCAATGGATGGATAATCCAACTGCAATCAATCCGCTCAATCATCACACCTTATCCAACCATGATTTCTTTGTGAGTAAAAAAGCTTTTTTCTTCGACCTTTCTCCCTGGGGAGATGAGCCTTCCACCGATGATCTGACCCAGGCAACAGGAACTGACCTGAACACCCTGAAGGCATTCTTGCTACAGGCATACGAGCAAAACAAGGGTGAGAAAATGTGCTACATTGGAGGCTTTCCTGTATGGGCTCTTAAATACACCAAACATGCAGGTGGGCTGCACGACGATGTCCCGACAGAGTGGGAGTATTCCAAGGTTATTTCTGCCTATAATGCTTTTATGGATGCTGATGCTATTGGACTTGGAGCATTGGCCAATGCCTCGTTCTGGCAACATTTCCCTTTACAAATAGAGTATAAGCAAAGTTGGGTAACAAGAGAAGAACTGAAAGAGAGAGGATACCTGAAGGACGACGGGACGGTGGATTTTAAAGGGAGGGACTTCTTTATTTTTTACGTCGGGGACTACGATGCTTCATCCTGGGTATCACAATCGACACCCGGTATCTGGGATGATCCCAATCGTGGAGAAATACCCACGATGTGGAGTGTCAGCCCCGTGTTACAGGAACGTGTGCCTATGGCTTTGCATTACCAGAGGAAAAGTGCCACCGATAATGACTATTTTGCAGCAGCTGACAATGGAGCCGGATACCTCAATCCGGGAATGCTGCAAGAACCCAGAGAGATCTCGGGCTTGCCAAGTGGTTTAAATGCATGGGCCGAACATTGCAAAAAGTATTATGAAACCTGGGGTATAAGCCTTACAGGTTTTGTAATTGATGGCTATGCTCCAGCCTTAAATAAAAACGGTCTCGACTGCTACGAATCCTTTAGTCCGAACGGGATCGTACCCATAAAATCGGATATGAGCCACTTACATGGAAACATGCCTGTTTTACGCTCTGTCTGGGATATTACAGCGCTTGACACCAGGCTCGCTGCAGCCACTATATTGGACCAGGTCGAGCAACGTCCTATGATCCCCTTCCACTGGTTCAGAACTATTTTAAAAACCCCCACCTGGCATTTGAATGTAGTGAATGAGTTGAAAGAACAAAACCCCAGACTGGAACTGCTTGATGCGCCCACATTTTTTGAACTATACCGGATCTACTTAAAAGAAAATTCCAAGGCCGCGAGCGGACAATTGGAATTGAATGATAAGACAGATCATGAACTATATACATTCTGATGGCAGGGTATCAGAAAACCATATTATTCTTACTGTTGTTGCTATTAGCAGGAAGGGCTTACCCCCAGGAGAATGTTAAGAATACCAGCTCCGGGATCTCAAAAATGGATACCACCCATGTAGTGGGTCATGCCCACATGGATATGTGCTGGCTTTGGCAGTATTCCGAGACCATGAAAATGAGCCTTGACAACCTACGGCAAACAATTGCCTTTATGGAGGAGTTTCCTGACTATAAAATGATACAGAGCCAGGCAGCCATATTTCATTTCGTGGAAATGGAAGATCCCGTCCTTTTTGAGAAGGTAAAAAAGTATGTTGAGGAGGGACGTCTTGAGCTGGGTGGTGGTATGTGGACCGAGAGTGACCAGGTACTCACATCGGGAGAAGGCCTTGTAAGAGCCTTCCTGCTAGGGCAAGGCTACTTCCAAAGCCGCTTTGGTAAAATGGCTCGTGTAGGTTGGATGCCGGACGGGTTTGGACATGTGTCCCAGATGCCCCAGTTACTCAAACAGTCGGGATGTGACTACTTCTACTTCCATCGCTGCAAACCCTACCTCGGAAATTTTTGGTGGGTCGGGTCCGATTCATCCAGGGTGCTGGCCAATGGGAATAATGACTATCATAATGTGGGTGTGTTTGACTCAGAGCTGTTTATCGATTCGCTAAAGACATTCAGGACAGGCCAAAATCGTCTCTTATTTCCCATGGGACAGGGTGACCATGGAGGTGGTCCCACCAGAAAGAACATCTCTATGATTCATCAGCTTGATAAAGATCCCGACTTTCCGTCTGTCAGGTTTTCCACTGCAACAGAATTTTTTGAGAAATCGGAAAAAGAGATGAAAAATCTTCCCACCCACCATGGCGAGATGCAGTTCATCTTTGAGGGTTGCTACACCACAGTTTCAGATATAAAAGAATTCAACCGTAGCTGTGAGAACATGCTATATAGTGCCGAGTTTTTCAATAGCCTGGCATGGCTGAACGGAGAATCCTATCCTGTCGAAGAGCTTTACGAAACGTGGGAAACTGTTGCTTTCAACCAGTTTCATGATATCTTGCCGGGCTCAGCTATTCACGAGGCTAATAAGGAGTCTGTTGCCCGCTACAGCATTGCCCTGCAGAAAGCAAGCAGATTGCGTGACCATGGATTTTTAAAAATGGCCGACCATGTCATTTTTAAATAGGACATGGGGCAGCCAATTGTGGCCTATAACCAGCAAGCAGCCAGCCGTAAAACCCTGATTGAGGCAGAGGTATATTCTCATGAGGTACCAGCTACCATTCAGTCAAACTTTTGGGGAGCCTTCTACGGTTCACAGTATATCATTCCCATTGACATGGGCCAGGGTAATATGCCTTCTGTAATGGTGCGCGACGGGTCGGGGAAAGTATATCCTGCACAAATTACCTGGAGTAAGTGGACTCCACCGGGTTACACGTCAAAAGTGCAGTTCGTGGTGGACGAAATGCCCCCTGGCGGTTACAAAACCTTCTACGTGGATATGACCCGGCCCGGTACTGATAATGATAGCATGTCATTGTCAGATCATAGCTTCGAAACGGATTTCTATAAGATAAAATTCGATATGTCCACAGGGAATATCATTAGCCTTTGGGATAAGAATACAGGGAAAGAGTTCGTGAAAAAGGGGGAACAGCTTAACAGGCTGAAGGTCTACCTGGAGGATAAAAAAGGAGTTGCAAAAGCGTGGGTGATCTATCCGATCGTGGCACAGGAGGAGGTTGTGGTAGAAAGTGTAAAGGTGGTCGAACGTGGTCCGGTGAGAACCTGTGTGGAGGCTGTGAAAAAATGGGGTAAATCGAAGTTTATCGTTCGCACCTACCTCTATAAGTCTTACCCGCGTATTACCTATGATGTGGAGGTACACTGGCTGGAAACCGGTAGCTTCACTGAAGACTCTCCCATGCTCAGGGCTACCTTCCCATTCGCAATAGAACAGCCAGGTCTGTTCTGTCAAACTCCCTTTGATGTGGTAGAGAGACCTGCAGATGAAATGTTGGGAGGCAAAGCATATATGGACCGAATGATACACCGTTATGAGTTCGATCACACGCGCAAGGAACATGATGATGGCCGTGAGGTCCCTGCTCAAAAATGGGTAGATCTGAATAATGGAAGTTTTGGAGTGGCACTTCTTAATAAGTCCAAATACGGACATTCTTACCACAATGGAGAATTAAGGCTAAGCTTGCTGCGAACGGCAGGATACCCTGACATCTACCCCAACATGGGCAAATTCAACATTAGCTACGCTTTGTTTCCACACGCTGGTGACTGGAAGGGTGAAGTATGGAAGGAGGGAGACGATTTTAATATTCCGGTCTATGCTGCTGAGCCTCCTTCACTATCGATGAACAGAGCTTACGCCAATCTCCCGGAGGAGAAGTCTTTCTTCTCTCTCACGGGTAAGGGTGTGATTCTTTCTGCCATAAAAAAGTCAGAGAAGGGCAAGGAACTTATTATTCGCCTGGTTGAGGTGGAGGGGCAAGAAGTTAACGCGGCACTCACTTTACCCAAACCCATAAAAGCAGCAAGGAGATTGAGCATTCTTGAGCTTCCCATGCAGGACGCTGAAGCTCCGACGGTGCAAGAAAATAGATTGTTGCTGAAGCTGAAACCCCACGAGATTTTAACGCTTGGAATTTTACTAGAGTGATATCGTATGATTAAAGAATTTCAACCAGATTACCGGCAAATAGAGAAGGTACTGCATAACCAGCGACCTGAAAGCTTACCCTTATATGAACACCACATAGATCGGCCGTTTATCGAAAAGGTGCTGGGTAAGCAAATTGGTATTGAAGGTGACAGGACTGAAGATTATGAAGAATACTACCGGCAAATAATTGGATTCTGGAAAGATATGACCTACGATGCGTTTGACTATGAAGCGGCCATATGTGATATTA
>JAOZLK010000173.1 GCA_029934875.1 Bacteroidales bacterium
ATAAGCTCGGTATGTGATCCCAATAAATACAGTACCAATTATGTGGACTGGGGCTTGCATGGTATCAGAAATACTATGCGTGATGTGCTGGAGGATCCATCCTGGGGATCCGGAATAGAGGGGATTCCGGGTGGACGAGATGTGGGACAGGAGTTGGTGGAAAAATACTATGGAAAAAAGCTGAAGAAGGGAACTTATAAGGGCTGTGCATCCTACAATGATTACAGAGTCCTGCTGGAAAAGGAAAGTGATATTGATGCTGTAAAAGTCATGACCCCCGATCACCTTCATGCTGCTGTTTCCATGGCTTCTATGCAAAAGGGTAAACATGTTGTAATCCATAAACCAATTGCCAACCGTATGAAGGAAGCAATGCTTACCATCGATACGGCCAGGGAAACGGGAGTAAGTACTCACCTGCTGGCCTGGAGCGAGAGAAGTGGATTGCAGCTTGCACTGGACTGGATCCAGGATGGAGCCATCGGGGAGCTCAGGGAGATCCACAACTGGTCGAACCGTCCGGTATGGCCACAGTGGTCGGCAAATCCGAAAGATACACCAGTTGTTCCTGATGGATTTGACTGGTCGCTCTGGCTGGGCCCGGTGCCGGATCGTCCCTATCACCCCAACTACACAAATGCAGTGTTCCGGGGATGGTACGATTTCGGTGGTGGCAGCATCGCTGACATGGGACACTATAGCCTCTGGCCTCTCTTCCTGAAGTTCGGAATCAATACAGCCCCACTTTCTGCACGGGCCTATGGAACCACCACCTGCATCATTGAGAATCATGTGAGCAAGGGGGAGCATAATAATGTGGCCTTCCCTCAATCCTGCATGCTTGAGTTTGATTTTCCAGCACAGGAAAGTCTACCTCCCTTTAAACTCCTGTGGTATGATGGAGGCATGAAACCCCGAACTCCTGAGGAACTGGATAAAGAAAACAAGGAGCTGCCGCGGGAGGGGATGATGTTTGTGGGTGATAAGGGTAAGATTCTTGCCTCCTTCCACGGGGGAAGTCCTGTACTCTTGCCGGAAAAGAGGATGATTGAATATACCGGTGCTGCCCAGGCTCCGGAAGAGAAAGTGACCCGGAATGAGCGGGCCTGGATCGATGCATTTAAAAAGGGTGAGGAATCGCCCGGAACCTTCCTTAAGGCGAAAGCTGTCACAGAAACCATACTGCTGGGTGGAGTAGCTCTGCGTGCCGGCAAGAGAGTTGATTATAATTCCTCAAGAATTGAGATAAGCAACCTCCCAGAGGCAAACCAGTATTTGACCCGGGAGTACCGGAAGGGATGGGAAATGTAGTACGAAACAGTACGAAACAGTACACAGTACGCAGTACACAGTGCTCAGAATAATTTGTATGAGAAAATTGATGATTATAGGAGTGATCCTGCTGGTTCAGACCGGCGTGATGGCCCAGGATATAAGTGATCATATTGTAGTGGACCAGTTTGGTTACCTGCCCGCATCCCGAAAAGTGGCGGTGATCAGAAATCCTATGGTAGGATATGATGCAGATCAATCATTTACGCCGGGGAAGTGGTATGCCCTGGTGGAAGCTAAAACAGGTGAGCTGGTTTACAGGGCCGGGATAAGTTCCTGGAAGGATGGAAAGCTTGATGACTCCAGTGGTGATGTGGCATGGCACTTTGATTTTTCCTCCATCAGAAAGCCGGGGTCCTACTATGTGCTTGACCAGGAAAACAATGTGCGTTCTTTTGAGTTCAGGATAGCAGAAGATGTTTACAATGAGGTGCTTCGACAGGCCATGAGAAGCTTTTTCTATCAACGGGTTGGTTTCCCTAAAGAGGCTCAATTTGCCGGTGAGGCATGGGCCGATGGGGCAAGTCATTCGGGCGATTTGCAGGATAATAATTGCAGGGCCTGGTTTGATAAGTACAATCCTGATTCGGAACGTGATGTGAGTGGCGGGTGGTACGATGCCGGGGATTTGAACAAGTATACTAACTGGACTGCCAATTATGTGGTGGAATTCATGAAGGCTTATATGGAAAAACCTGATGCCTGGGGGGATGACTACAACATTCCAGAGTCGGGAAACGGCAGGCCCGATATCCTGGATGAGGCCATCTGGGGGATTGATCACCTGCTGAGAATGCAACTTCCTGATGGAGCTGTTCTGAGTATTGTGGATGAGGACCACGCCAGCCCACCATCCAGCGCCACGGCCCCAAGCTATTACGGTCCCCCCAGCACCTCAGCCACCCTGAATACAGCCGGGGCCTTTGCCCTGGCAGCGGGAGTTTATCGGGAACAGGGGCTTGTCGATTATGCCGATACTTTGCTTTCCCGATCACAGAAGGCCTGGGCCTGGGCAGAGCTATACCCCGATTCACTTTTCTATAACAACAGTGAGGAGCATGGTAGCAAGGGATGTGGGGCCGGTCAGCAGGAAACAAATGATTATGGCAGGATGGTGGCCAGGCTTGAAGCTGCCTGCTACCTATTTGAAGAGACCGGAAACATGGCTTTTCGAGATCATTTTGATGCCCATTACCAGGAGACTCAAATGTTTCTTTACAATGGATTTGTATATCCCTTCCAGGCATTGACACAGGAGGTCCTGCTGTATTATACAAGCCTTCCTGACGCAACACCATCGGTGAGTACACATATCGCTACGACCTACCGCAATGGTGTGGTAAGCGGAGCTGATAATCTTCCGGCCTACCGGGGTGAGGTGGATCCCTATCTGGCACATACAAAAACCTATGTATGGGGGAGTAACGGAACCCTCTCTTCCCAGGGTTCCATGAACTACAATTTGATCACTTTTGGCCTGGATGATGGGCTTACAGAGGTGGCCACAGAAGCATCAGAAGCTTTTATTCATAAGTTACACGGGCTGAACCCTATGAACCTGTGCTACCTTTCTAATATGTATGCTTATGGTGCAGAAAACAGTGTGAATGAATTCTACCATTCCTGGTTTACAGATGGGAGTCCCCTCTGGGACCGGGTGGGAACCTCCGTCCATGGTCCGGCTCCAGGTTTTCTTACCGGCGGACCAAATCCAGGCTACGACGTGGATGGGTGCTGTCCCTCGGCTTGTGGTTCCTCGTCCAATAACAGCAAGTGCAGTGCCGAATCTGTGAGTCCACCCAAAGGGCAGCCTGCCCAGAAATCTTACAAGGATTTTAATACCAGCTGGCCCCTGAATTCCTGGTCCGTGACAGAAAATAGCTGTGGATACCAGGTAAGGTACATCAGGCTACTGTCAAAATTTGTTATTGCAGATATGGATTGTAATGGTGATGTGGATGGCGGGGCCTTTATTGATTCCTGCGGTATTTGCGCTGGTGGCCAAACTGGTATCGAACCTTCCCTGGATCCGGATGCATGTGCATCTCCGGGACCAGTGGGTGATACCATGTATATCGAAGGCAGGCATCTGTGGTCGGCTGAGGGTGAAAAGGTGATCCTGCGAGGGGTCAATGAGATGTTCGTTTGGTCGGACGATAAGGATGGAAGCCGGTTTTTACCTGAAATTTCTCAGACGGGTGCAAACTGTGTGCGGCTGGTGTGGACCGATGAGGAGAATGACACGGAAACCCTTGTAGATTTGATTGAGAACTGCGTGGAACAGGAAATGATAGCCATGCCCGAGTGTCACTCTGCAAGCGGTGAGTGGGATAAACTGGATGTGTGCATCTCTTTCTGGAAGGACCCGGTGCTCTTGGAAGGGATTCAGCGCAACAAGAAGTGGACCTTGCTGAATATTGGCAATGAAGTGGGGGACGGAAGTGTGACAGCTCAGCAATTCAGCGAGGGCTACAGAAGGGCTATCGATTCCCTGCGTGGCTGGGGTTATACAGTTCCGCTGGTAATTGATGCCAGTACCTGGGGGCAGAATGTGAATGTAATTCTTGATACCTGGGAGGAGATTCTTGAGCATGACCCCCTGCATAACATTCTTTTTTCGGTCCATTCCTACTGGAGTGATACTAAAAATTACAATGTCATTGCCAATGAATCAGTAAACAGGGGTCTGCCAGTAATTGTCGGGGAGGGCCCTTCACCAACTGCTTACCCGGCCTGTGGAACGCTGGATTACCAGGAGGGGCTCGATATATGCGAAGAGAATGAGATTGGTTGGCTGTTCTGGTCATGGGGAGGCATGCCCAACGGCCATTGTGTTCCTAATTTTGACCTGGCACTTGATGGGGAATTTGGGAAGTGGGTGAGCGCACATTCGGCCCAGATGGTGGTGGATCATCCATATAGTCTGATGAGAACAGCAATGCATCCCCCCTCATTCTATACCGACGCTCAGGTTCCCGCAAAGGGCATTTTTATTTCGCCGGACACAGAATCAATAAATGTTGGGGACACCCTCTACCTTGAAATGTTGGTGGCCCCTATCAATGCAGAGAACCTGGCCTATGAACTTGAAATTTCGGGTGATGTGGAAGCGCTGTCCTATGATCCGCTTACAGGAGCACTTGTGGGCCTGGCCGAGGGTGAGTTGATGCTGACGGCTCATGCAGCTGGCGGTGAGAATGTTCAATTCTCCCGTCCATTGAGTGTGCAGAATATTCCCGTGGAGGAGGTGATCATTTCCCCCTCTGCTGCCGAGATGACCCCGGGTGATACCCTGAACTACAGCGTAGAACTCCTGCCCGAAAATGCTACCATAAAGGAATACTGGTTTATGATGGATGGGAAGCCGGGGGTACTCGAGCTGGATAGTGCCAACAGCAGGTTATTTGCCAGGGAGGCCGGTACTGCCGGGCTGATTGTCTTTTCGCATTCCGGTGCTTTGTCCGACACATTACTGGTCACAGTAAGCGACCATACTTCTGATGGCCCTGGTTCTGAATTACCCACTTTCCGGGCCTTTCCAAATCCCAGCGACGGGATCCTCCGACTTGAGTGTGGAGCCCGGGAAAAAGTGGAAATGCAGCTCCTGGATCTGAATGGGAAAGTACTCCTGGGTCTTGAATACAGGGGCCACGCCGAGATTGATACCGGTCACCTTGCTGCCGGCACTTATTTGCTGGTCCAAAGGTGGGAAGATCATTTAGAAAGACATAAATTGATTATTTACTAAAGCATGCTGTATCAGCTCCCTTGATGGCCATAAATTTACATTGGTATGGGAAAGAATGGTATTTTTATTAAAAGCCAGCTCATGAAAAAGATCATCGCATTGCTCCTCCTGCTTGGAATAGTCAAGGGACTCATGGCTGAGGATCCGGAAATACTGGGGATAGGACAAAAGGCGCCCGATTTTAGTTTGTTGGGCATCGATGGTAAAAGCTATAGCCTTGAAAGTTTTAAAGAAGCGGAGTTGTTGTGCATCGTTTTTTCCGCCAACCACTGTCCCACAGCCCAGGCCTATGAAGAGCGGATGAAAAAGCTGAATGCTGACTATAGTCCGGAACAAATGAGGCTGGTGGCCATCTCATCTAATTACCCCGAAGCTGTTTGCCTGGAGGAACTGGGCTACTCCGATATGGGAGATAGCTATGAGGACATGCAGATCAGGGCGGCTGACAAAGAATACAACTTTCCTTACCTGTACGACGGGGAGACCCAGGAGGTAGCAAGAGCCTATGGTGCCAAAGCCACTCCCCATATTTTCATCTTCGACCATCAGAGGAAGCTTCGCTACAGGGGACGCATTGATGAAATGGAGGATCCCTACCAGGTCCCCGAGCACCTGGATGCCCGCAATGCCATTGATGCTTTACTGGCTGGTAGAGCCGTTCCGGTGGAGATCACTAAAGCTTTTGGTTGTTCCATGAAATGGAAGTCCAAGGTGGATTGGCGAGGAACACTTGACGAAAGATGGGCAGAGAAGGCGGTGAAGTTGACTGCGATCGATGTGGCGGGTGTGAAAGATCTGGTGGCCAATCAGGGTGAGAATTTACGGCTGATCAATGTTTGGGCTACCTGGTGTGGTCCCTGTATTATCGAGTTTCCAGAATTCATTGACATGCAGCGCATGTACGGGAACAGGGATTTTGAGGTGATTTCGGTCAGCATGGACAGGGTGGAAAAGGAGAAGAAGGCATTGGAATTCCTGGAAGACATGCAGGCAGCTTTCGACAATTATCTGAACACATCCACCGACAGGGATGCTTTTATAGATGCCTTTGATCCCGATTGGCAGGGAAACCTGCCCTTTACCATGCTCATTGCACCGGGAGGAGAGATTATTTATACCCATGATGGAATCATCGATCCGCTTGAGGTAAAAAAGGCCATTGTCGGGCAGCTTGGCCGATATTTCGCAGACGATTAAAATTCTAAGCTATGAAGACATATAAATTATTAATGGCACTTGCTTTAATCATCACTATGTGCGGATGTAAGCAAAAGGATCAGAGTGGCAAAGAGGAGCTGTTTGCGGACGACCAGCTGGTGGCCTGGTGTATTGTTCCCTTCGATGCCAGTGAACGCACGCCCCTGGAGCGAGCTGAAATGATGAATGAACTGGGGCTTACAAAACTGGCCTACGACTACAGGGACAAACACATCCCCTCTTTTAAGAGCGAGATCGAGGTCTTGAAGGAGCATCATATTGAATTGAGTGCGGTCTGGCTCTGGTTGGAACCCAAAGGTGATGACATACTGGGCGATGCCGGCCGGGCGATCATGGAAACCCTGGAGGAGACCGGGACCCATACCGAGTTATGGGTAAGTTTTCCTGAACAGGTATTCCAGGGACTATCGGACGAGGAGGCACAGGATAGGGCGGTAATGATCCTATCCTCGGTCATGGAAATGGCAGAAACCATCGGATGCACCATGGCACTCTATAACCATGGGGCATGGTTTGGAGAACCTGAGAATCAGATTGGGATCATCAGGGCCATGGACAATGACAATGTGAAAATTGTCTATAACTTTCATCATGGTCACCAGCAGGTGGAAGGTTTTGGTGAACTCATGGAGCTGATGAAACCCTATCTATCCACCATCAACATCAATGGGATGAAGGTGGAAGGTCCGAAGATTCTGACCCTGGGTGAAGGAGATCGCGAATTGGAGATGTTAAGTATCATCCTTGCTTCTGGATACAATGGCTCCATCGGCATCCTGGGACATACGGAAGGAGAGGATATTGCCGTGGTATTGGAGCGGAACCTGGAAGGACTGGACAAGCTCCGCTCCAAATTGCAATAGAATATTATTCTCCGCCCAGGACCTTCTTATAGAAGGCTCCCTGCCGGGTGGGGGTGTAGTCCCAATCGGTATACATAAAGGGTGACCAATCGGGATCAAAGCACCATGCGACCCATGAAATTCCACGCTCCTTTGTAAAAGCATCCAGGGTTTTTCCGTAAACTTCATCACCAAAAACAGGAACGTGAACGCCCTCTTCCTCGGGTAGGGCAAAACCGATCTCGGTGAGGATCACCGGGTAGTTTTCAGCCACAAAGCCCCAATCGGCCTGCCACTTGTCTTCCCAGGGAGCTTCGCGTTTCTGGGGATAAGGATGGCTGATGTAGGCGATCCCTTCCGCATCGATGGGAGCATCTTTAATGGGTGTAAGATCGTAGGCCCAGTTGAAACCAGCCACTCCAATAATGGATTTGGGATGATTTGCTCGTACGACTTTAATGAGGGATTCATTGATGGCTTTCCAATCTTCCCAGCTACAGTCCCCAAACCTCTCGCCTGAAACGGTGGGCTCATTATAAAGTTCATACATGAGTACTGCCGGCTCGCTGGAATAGCGGGCGGAAACCGTACTCCAGAATGCTTCGGTCTCGGCCATGTCGGTAATGTACATTTCATGCTGATACTTCTCTTCTTTCAGATTCCCGATGGAATGCCAGTCAAGGATGAGGTACAGCCCCAGTTCATTTGCCCAGCTTACTGCCTGGTCCACCAGCTGGAGGTAGGCCTCTTCACCACGATCCCGCCAGGCGCCTGGGTGAATGGGGAGACGGATCACATTGGCACCCCAGTTCTGAGCCTCCTGAAAATGGGCTAGAGTCCAGTGCCCATCTTGCTCCAGGTTGTGAGGATCCCTGATGTTGACCCCTTTGAAAACTACTGTTTCTCCGGCTTCGTTCACGAAGCTATTCCCCTCAATTGAGATCCAATCCATGGAAGAAGAGGAGCAGGAAAAACTAATGAATGACAGGAGGGCGATAAAGCCCAGCGCAATAAGTTGAAGTGTCTTTTTCATGAGTTGCATTTATT
>JAOZLK010000174.1 GCA_029934875.1 Bacteroidales bacterium
TACCTGAAGGAGGTCCAGGATGGATACTTTGGCTTTTTCAAATCGCAAACCGAAATGAAGATCGTTGTAGTCGATACCAGTAAAATTGATTTCGTAAACAGGGATTCTGACTACCAGCTTATCAAAAAAATTATCTTTGAAAGCAGCTTTAAACCCGGAATGAATATGCTAATTTTGTAACAAAGCAGGGGATTAGATGTATATTTGTTTACTTTTGTCAAAAACATTAATTAAGTTTATACTTAGAAATATTTTTTTACCACTGAAACCATTAAATATTAAACCAATAACCAGATTGTTATGAAAAACCTTAAAATCTCAACTGTTTTCTTTCTTGTTGCAGTTATTCTCAGTAGCTGTGGCGGAGTGAAAAAAATGGTCAAGGAGTCAGATACCGTTGGGTATTCTGTTGACCCTACCGTACTCGTAATGCGCGGAGGAAATGTTGACGCAACCATTAGCGTGAAATATCCTGCCAAGTACTTTAACAAAAAAGCGATTGTTACTTTAACTCCGGTCCTTAAGTATGAAGGCGGTGAAAGAATAGGTGACCCACTTGTATTGCAGGGTGAGGATGTAACTGCGAACAACAAAGCCGTTAGTTTCGATAACGGAGGTTCCGGCAGCCAGGAAATTAGTTTCCCCTATGAAGAGGCATATGTGGTTTCTGAACTTTATTACGATGTTGTTGCAAGCATTAAAGACAAAGAGACACCAATTGGAACAATTAAGCTTGCTGATGGTGTTATCGCTACTGCTACCATGGTCTCCAAAAAAGCCAAATTGATTGCTTTCAGCGACCATTATAAGCAGATCGTACCTGAAGCTTACGAAGCTGACATCAAGTATGTGATCAACAGGGCTGATGTTCGCAAATCTGAGATGAAGAAAGAGGAGATCGGTGGTTTGAATGAAACCATTCAGGCAGCTGATGCAAATGACAGGCTGAATTTGACAGGGATTGAGATTTCTGCCTATGCTTCTCCAGATGGAGAACTGGACATTAACACCAGGCTTGCCGATCAGCGCCAGAAGACTGCTGAAAAGTACCTTGCTGGTCAACTGAAAAAATCTGACCTTGAAGTAGCAGATGAGCTGATGACTATGCTCGCAACCCCAGAAGACTGGGAAGGCTTCAAAAAACTCATGGAAGCTTCTGACATACAGGACAAAGAGATGATTCTGAGAGTCCTCAGTATGCATTCAGACCCCGTTGTTCGCGAACAGGAGATCAAAAATCTCACCGCTGCCTTTGAGGTTATTGCCGAAGAGATTCTTCCCGAACTTAGAAGGTCTAAATTCACTGTTAGCATGGAGAAGATTGGTTGGAGTGATGCCGAATTGACAGAATTATGGGGCAGCAATCCCGATACACTGGTTCTGGAGGAGCTTCTCTATACTGCCACTCTTGTGGATGATAAAGAAAGCAAACTGGCCATCTATACAAAAGCCACACAGCTTGCTCCCAAATGTGTCCGTGCTCATAACAACCAGGGGGTTGTGCTTTTCAAGATGGGTAAAACTGAGGAAGCTACCGCTGCATTTGAGGCTGCAAAAGCACTGAAAGACCACGACAACATTAACAATAACCTGGGTGCTGTAGCACTGAAGGATGGTGATGTGGATGCTGCAAAAGAAGCTTTCACCGCTTCACTGGGAGCTGGAGACAAGGTTAATTACAACCTTGGTATTGTTAACATCATTGAGGGTGACTATCAGGCTGCCATTAACTACTTCGGTAGTTCTCCATCTTACAATTTAGCTCTTGCTAAATATCTGAACGGAGATGCCGAAGGTGCCTGGAGAACTGCTGCGGATGTTGAAGAATCTCCTTACCGTTCATACCTGCTGGCCGTTATCGCCGCCAGCCAGGACAAAACTGATGCGGTTTATGAGAACCTGGAGAAAGCAGCTTTAACCTGCAAAGATCCCCAGTACATGAAAGACCATGCTAAGACTGACCTTGAATTTGCAAAACTTTGGAATGAGGCAGAATTCAAAGCCATTGTTGAGTAAAACCTTAGGTTTATCGTAATACAGAAGAGAGTGTATCGAAAGGTACACTCTCTTTTTTTTATATCCCCGCCCGTCGCTTAAAAGGATGCCTCAAAGGGCATCCTTTATAGGCTTCCGGTCAGGAATACAAAAAAACAGCAGGAAATTATACTCTCAGAGAAAAGGGAGGGGGATTAGAGGGAGAGTTTGCGGAAGACTTCCCAGATAACGATCCCGGCAGCAACAGAAATGTTCAGCGAATGTTTGGTACCGTACTGTGGAATCTCAATGCAACGGTCACTCAGATCCACAACCCGCTGATCCACCCCACGAATCTCATGACCCAGAACCAGGGCATACTTCTGATTTTCAGATAAGATGAGATTTTCAAGAGACTGGGCCCCTTCAGCTTGTTCCACCGAAAGAATCCTGTATCCCTCTTCCTTCAGTCCTTTTATTGCTGTAGCTGTATCTTCATGATATTCCCAGTGAACCGACTCTGTAGCACCCAGGGCTGTTTTGTGTATCTCCCGGTGAGGAGGAGTGGCACTTATTCCACATAGAAATATTCCCTCCACTCTGAAGGCATCAGCGGTTCTGAATACCGAACCAATGTTATTCTGACTCCGGACATTATCCAGCACCACAACAACCGGAATCTTGCTGGATTCTTTAAATTCACCGACACTGAGGCGTTCAAGTTCCTCATTCAAAAGCTTTCTCATGACAGCTAATTTTAGGCGAATTTACTCAATATTATTGCTAATTTTGATGAGTTGGACCTAACAACAAAGTATTATGAACATACATGAATTCCAGGGAAAGAAAATCTTGAAGCAATTTGGTGTTGCCATCCCTTCTGGCGCAGTGGCCCATACACCCGAAGAAGCTGTTGAGGCAGCCAAACAAATCGGCACCGAAACCTGCTGCGACAGCTGGGCCGTAAAAGCCCAGATTCACGCTGGTGGACGAGGTAAAGGTGGAGGCGTTAAAATTGCAAAATCATTGGATGAGGTTAAACAGTATGCAAGAGATATCCTGGGAATGAACCTGGTTACCCACCAGACAGGCCCTGAAGGAAAGGTGGTCCATAAGATCCTGATTGAACAGGGAATCTTCTATCCGGGGGTGTCTGAACCCCAGGAATTTTATATGAGTGTACTGCTCAACAGGGATACCGGAAAGAACATTATTATGTATTCCACTGAAGGGGGTATGAATATCGAAACAGTTGCGGAAAATACGCCCCACCTGATTTTCAAAGAGGAAGTCGATCCGGCTGTAGGGATAATGCCCTTCCAGGCCCGGAGGATTGCTTTTAACCTGGGGCTGTCAGGTATTGCTTTCAAGGAGATGGTTAAATTCGTTTCGGCGCTCTACCTTGCCTATGAGAAATCCGACGCGTCTCTGTTTGAGATCAACCCGGTATTCAAGACCTCGGATAACCTCATTATGGCAGCCGATGCAAAGGTTAATATCGATGACAATGCACTATACCGGCATTCAGATTACGCTGCCATGCGCGATTTGAATGAAGAGGATCCAACTGAGGTGGAAGCAGGAAAATTCAACCTGAATTTTATTAAACTTGACGGGAACGTTGGATGTATGGTCAATGGAGCGGGTCTTGCCATGGCCACCATGGATATTATCAAGCTATCTGGCGGAGAACCAGCCAATTTCCTTGATGTTGGTGGAACAGCCAATGCCCAGACTGTAGAGGCCGGTTTTCGGATTATTTTAAAGGATCCGGCTGTGAAAGCCATTTTGATCAATATTTTTGGAGGAATAGTAAGGTGTGACCGGGTTGCCCAGGGAGTGGTTGATGCATATAAATCCATTGGTCAGATTGATGTGCCTGTGATTGTCAGGTTACAGGGAACCAATGCAGAGGAGGCTAAGGTCTTAATCGATAACTCGGGTCTGGAAGTTCATTCGGCCATAACACTCGATGAGGCAGCCTCGAAAGTAAAAGAGCTGGTACTCTAGATCAGGTTTTTCTCTTTCAGGGCAAGCTCCATCTGCTTCTGAAGTATGGAAGCCTCCTCGGCAGCAGCCTCTTCAAAGCGGTTGGTCCCGTCGGCATAAATAATGGACCTGCTGGCATTTACCAGTAGACCACAGCGGTCGTTCATGCCATATTCAGCAACATCACTCAGACTTCCCCCCTGGCTGCCAACCCCCGGAACCAGTAAAAAATGCTCAGGAATCAGTTTCCTGATATTTCCAAGCTCTGTTGCCTTGGTTGCTCCCACCACATACATGATATTATTTACACTTCCCCACTTAGAAGAAGTAAGAATCACCTGTTCATAAAGCTGATTACCCTCCCTTAGTTCAAGCTGCTCAAAGTCGGCCGATCCCTCATTAGAAGTAAGGGCCAACAAAATGGCCCATTTACCTTCCTCCTCAAGAAAGGGTGAAATGCTGTCATGGCCCATATAGGGTGACAGGGTTACGGCATCACAATCCAGTGTCTTAAAGAAAGCAGTGGCATACATACGGGAAGTATTTCCGATATCACCACGCTTGGCATCGGCGATAATAAAAATATCGGGGTGCTCTTTCCTTATATGGTTAATGGTCATCTCCAGACTCATCAGTCCGGCTGCTCCCATAGTTTCGTAAAAGGCAAGATTGGGTTTAAATGCAACCGCCAGGGATGCTGTAGCATCAACAATTCTCTTGTTAAACTCGAAGATGGGATACTCAGAATCCAGTAACATTCTTGGAATCTTTTTGTAATCTGTATCCAGCCCCACACAAAGGAAACTCTTCTTTCGCTGAATATTCCTGAATAATTCTTCGGCATTCATGACTTATGCTTTAGATAAAAAGATTCAAACTTGATTATCCCATACCACTCTCCTTCAGGCGCTCGGCATTCTCAGCCATCTGAAGCTTCTCAATTATCTCTTTCAGATCTCCGTTGATAATAGCCTGCAGGTTATAGAGTGTCAGGTTGATCCGATGATCAGTAACCCGGCCCTGGGAGTAGTTGTAGGTCCGGATTTTTGCTGAACGGTCACCCGACGACACCATGGTCTTGCGCTTGGACGAGATCTCATCCATGCGCTTCTGATACTCCAGGTTGTAGAGCCTGGTACGCAGCTCCTTCATTGCTTTATCCAGGTTTTTTAACTGTGACTTTTCATCCTGGCATGTAACCACAATTCCGGTGGGAATGTGAGTCAGCCTGATGGCTGAATAAGTTGTATTTACCGATTGACCTCCAGGACCCGAAGAACAGTATGTGTCCTTCCTGATGTCCGCTTGTTTTACATCAATCTCAAAATCTTCTGCCTCGGGTAAAACAGCAACAGTTGCAGCAGAAGTATGTACCCGACCCTGGGTCTCGGTCTGGGGAACGCGCTGAACCCTGTGAACCCCTGATTCATACTTCATGACACCGTATACACCGTTGCCGGTGACTTCCATAATAATTTCCTTAAAACCCCCTACGGTTCCTTCGGTTGAACTGCTTGTGGAGCATTTCCACTTTTTTGTTTCGAAATATTTGAGGTACATCCGGTAAAGGTCTCCAGCGAAAATACTGGCTTCATCGCCCCCGGTTCCAGCACGGATCTCGACTATTGCATTCTTCTCATCCTCAGGATCCTTAGGGATTAATAGAATTTGGATCTCTGCTTCCAGTGGGCCGAGCTGCCCGTGATATAGGTCCAGCTCCTCCTTGGCCATTTCCTTCATCTCATCATCAAGCTCCCCGGCCAGCATTTCTTTCGTGCTTTCAATGTTGCTTAGAATGTCCCGATAGAGCTCATAGGATTCAATAATGGGCTGAAGCTGCCTGTACTCACGAGTCAGCTTCACATACTTCTTCATATCGCTTATTACCGCTGGATCAGTAATAAGCTGCCCCACCTCCTCAAACCTGGCCTTGACACCCTCCAGCCTGGATACTATCATATTCTCTGCCATTCAACGCTTTTTATGCACTAATATATAAACTCTCCCTCTGCCCCTTTGATGGTCAGTGTTTTCTTTTCCGAAGGCTCACACCTGCCAATCACCTTTCCATCAATCTTATACTTGCCAGCAATTTCGATAATACCCCTGGCACTTTCCTCATCGGTATATATCTCGAAACGATGCCCCATATTGAATACCTGGTACATTTCCTTCCAGGGCGTTCGCGACTCCTTCTGTATCATACTAAATAGTGGTGGTACTGGAAACAGTTCATCCTTGATTATATGGACTTTGTCTGCAAAATGCAAAACCTTGGTCTGAGCTCCTCCTGAACAATGTATCATCCCGCCTATGCTGCTCCTGTATTGTTCAATCACCTCCCGGATCACAGGTGCATAGGTCCGGGTGGGAGAAAGAACCAGTTTCCCTGCATCAATTCCAAGCTCCTCAACCATACTGGTCAGGTTCCGGCTTCCGCTGTAAACCAGCGAATCTGGTATTTCAGGATCATAACTCTCGGGGTATAAGTCCGACAATGCACCCCCAAATACATCATGCCTTGCCGAGGTCAGTCCATTACTTCCCATGCCTCCATTATAGGAATCTTCATAGCTGGATTGACCGGAAGACGAAAGTCCCACAATCACCTGCCCGGGTACAATATTGTTCTCTATAATTTCATCCCTTCTTGATCGCGCCACTACCGTAGAGTCCACAATAATGGTTCTTACCAGGTCTCCCACATCTGCTGTTTCTCCTCCGGTGCTGTATACGGGGACACCCATATTGCGTAAATTCTCCAGAATCTCTTCAGTACCGTTTATAATAGCTGAGATAACCTCCCCCGGTATTTTATTTTTGTTCCTTCCAATGGTGGAGGACAGAAGGATATTCCCGGTGATTCCAACACAAAGCAAGTCATCAAGATTCATGACGATTGCATCCTGGGCAATCCCTTTCCAAACAGAGAGATCCCCTGTCTCTTTCCAATAAAGATAGGCCAGTGAGGATTTTGTCCCTGCCCCGTCCGCATGCATTACCATGCAATATTCAGGATCCCCGGTAAGCATATCCGGAATCACCTTGCAGAATGCATTGGGGAATAATCCCTTATTTACATTTTTAATTGCTTTGTGCACATCCTCCTTGCCGGAGGAGACACCACGCTGCAGATAGCGGGAGGAACTATTCATTAACTCTAATTTTGCGGGATGTAATCCGTCGTCAGTACCTTGAATTCAGTCCTCCTGTTTATCTGATGGGCTTTTTCCATTAATTCAGGAGTTTCAAGCTGATTGATAAAGGCCTCGGTAAGCACATCATCCACCTTAAGGAAGTCATACTCGACAAGCACTTTTTCATCTACCACCTTCGCTTGTGATTCACCATAACCTTTTGCCTGCAAACGGTCGGCAGCAATCCCCTTGGAGATCAAATAATCCACAACCGATTGTGCCCGCTTCTGAGATAACTCAATATTATCTGCAGGGGTACCCCTTGAATCGGTATGTGACATTAGCTCTATGGTTACATTCGGATTATCATTTAATGTCTCCACCAGGTTATCCAGGGAAACCATCGACTCGGGTCTCAGGTCCCATTTAGCAAAATCGTAAAAAATATTTGGCAACTCAATGGCCCTTTTAGTAGAGGCAAGGTAGATGGTTACATCAAATTCCCGACTCTGATCCAGGCCCCTTGTGGATTCGCGCACCTTCCCGTTCAGGTATCCGTCCTGGCTGGCAATAAACACATAGTCAGTGGCAGTTTTCAGCATAAAGCGGAAGGATCCGTCATCTCCGGTGGTACTTTCCACGGTAATTCCATCGCTACCCACCGACTTAACCTTTGAACCGGAAAGAACCTGGTCTGTTCTTTCATCCTTAACCACTCCGTTTACGGCAAACACAAGCGGAGGCAGAACAAAGGAGAATATTTCATCATTACCCCTGCCCTTTCGGGAAGAGCTGAAGAAACCCCGTTCCAATTCACCTTCAAAAGTAATCCCAAAGTCATCTTCCGGGGAATTGATCGGCGGCCTCATATTCTCAACCAGCCAACTTCCGGTCTCATCCATCCTGGCCTTATAAATATCCAGACCACCAAGTCCAACCCTGCTGTCGGAGGCAAAGTACAGTGTCCCATCCGCATGTACGTAGGGATAAAGATCATTCCCCGGTGTATTTATCTCTTCACCAAGGTTTACCGGTTCACCCCACTGCCCGCCATCCTGGCT
>JAOZLK010000002.1:0-3943 GCA_029934875.1 Bacteroidales bacterium
TGCTTACTGGATCGCAGCTCGGCCACATTCAGGCGTACCTGGAGACTTGAAAACACCTTCATCAGCAGGAAATCTGCCAGGTTCATACTTCCCCTTTCTACCCATGAAAGGTGCCCCTTATAGCCCTGAATAATGCGGTCGGTTATGTTTTCAGTTTGATTAAAAACAAGCTTATTCTCGTTTGAGAATTCATGATACTCCTCTTCATTGGCGTGAAAAAACAGCTTGCGCTTATTCCACATCCACATCGATTTCCCACTTCTGCCCGGCGATCTGATAATATCCACAATCAGGAATACCCCATCGCTGCGAAGCACCCTTTTGATCTGCTGGAAGAAAGCGTTTTTATCAGGATAATGGAAGGCACTTTCAATGCAGATTATCACATCGACAGAATGATCCTCAATGGTGTCAAGTTTCTGGGCATTGTCATGTTTAAAGCTGACCCCCGACTCTTCCAATTGTGCCTCAGCCAGTTCCAGGTTATCCTTGTTCAGGTCAATGCCGACTATGCTCCCCGCATCATAATTCAGGTCGATATAGTGACAGTTCAGGCCATTCCCGCATCCAACCTCAAGCAAATTTTTCCCTTTCAACCCGCCGATATAAGAAAGACAATGTTCAATCAGGTTGTTCTGCCGCTCTTCAAGGCTTTCATTTTCCTTCATATAGAAGGGATAATGGAGCATATGGGCTTTGCCAAAGGCGTTTGCCAGTATCTCGTTCATGGACCTGTAATAATTCTTAAAAGAGCCCAGTGTTTGTATATATCGTAACTTATTCACTAGTAATTATAGTTATGGACGGTTCATCCAAAAATTTCGGCCAAAGTACGATAAATGTTAATACGATGCTCCGAATCTCACCAGACAAGTTCGAATCCGGCTTCCTGCACATCCCTGGAATTGGTCCCCACGTACACCTTGAAAGCACCAGGCTCGCTTATGTATTCCAATTGGGTATTGTAAAAGCGCAGGTCGTCGGGGCTAAGGGTAAAGGTGAGTTCCCTGGCTTCCCCTGGCGACAGTGAGATTTTCTGGTAGGCTTTCAGCTCCTTCACAGGACGAGTTACAGAGGCCACCAGGTCCTGCACGTATAGCTGAACCACTTCCTCACCGGTATAGCTGCCGGTGTTGCTTACTTCAACAGAGATGCTGAGACTCCCCGATTTCCCGAGTTCAGTGCTGCTCAACTGAAGTTCTCCATAGGAAAAAGTGGTGTAGCTCAGACCAAAGCCAAAGGGAAAGAGGGGCTCGTTGGAGACATCAAGATACTGCGATTTGAATTTATCAAGCATGTCGCCACCATAGGGGCGGCCAATATTTTTATGATTGTAGAAGATGGGAATCTGACCAATGTTTCGTGGAAAGGTGGCGGTGAGCTTTCCGGAAGGATTGCTTTCCCCGTATAAAACCCGGGCAATGGCATTCCCGGCCTCCGTACCAGCAAACCAGGTCTCCAGTATGGCATCTGCATGCTCATTTTCCCACTCAAGGGTAAGGGGGCGGCCATTCATCAGCACGATCACCAGGGGCTTTCCTGTCTTTTTCAGGGCCTTGAGCAGATCTAACTGGGATTGGGGTATACCAATGTGGCTGCGACTGGCCGACTCACCACTCATTCCCTGGGATTCTCCTACAACTGCAAGGATCACATCCGATTTCCGGGCCGCCCTGAGGGCCTCTTTCAACAATTTAGCAGGATCAAGGTAGTCCAGTCTTCCCCCGTGGGCATTCAGTTTATAGAGTAAAAGCGTATCGTTGGTGATATTGGCTCCCTTTGCTGTATGAATCACCACATCCTTCCCAAGTAGTTTTCGCATGCCCTCTTCCACCGAAACGGCATCTGCTGCCCGGCCTCCGCCACTCCAGTTCCCGATCACATCGCGCCGGCTGCTTGCAAGCGGTCCGATCAGTGCAATGGATCCCTCTCTCTTCAGCGGTAGGATTTCATTTTCGTTTTTAAGCAGGACCATGCTACGGGTGGCGATTTCCATCGCTGCATTACGATAATCCTTACTCAGGGGTATATCCCTGCCCCTTTGCTCGTCGGCATACCGGTAGGGATCTTCGAACAGTCCGAGTTTGTATTTGGCTTCCAGGACCCTCCGGCAGGCCTCATCCACCAGCTGCGGATCCACTATCTGCTCCTCAATAAGCACGCCGATGTGATCCACCATGATCTCACTGACCATATCCATATCCACCCCGGCCTCAAGGGAAAGGCGTGCAGCATCACGCACATCTTTCGCCACACCAAAGGGGATCAACTCCTCAACGGCCGTATAGTCGGTTACCACAAAACCCTCAAAGCCCCATTGCTCCCGCAATAGTTCGGTGAGCAACCAGCGATTCGCAGTGGCCGGAACCCCATTGATGTCATTGAAGGAGGTCATCACGCTGCCTGCTCCCGCCTCCACAGCAGCCTTGTACGGAGGCATGTAATCTTCGGTCATCTTCAGCAGACTCATGTCAACCGTGGAGTAATCCCTTCCTGACATTGCTCCCCCATAGAGGGCAAAATGCTTGATACAGGCCATCACGGTATTCTGGGCAGCAAGGTCTTCACCCTGGTATCCCCTGACCATGGCTTCTGCAACACGGGATCCGTACCATGCATCCTCCCCTGAACCTTCGCAAATCCTTCCCCAGCGCGGATCTCGTGTAATATCCACCATGGGCGAGAAGGTCCAGTTCAAGCCTTCGGCAGAAGCTTCTTCAGCCGCAATCCTCGCCGACTTCTCAATCAGCTCCATGTCCCAGCTTGCAGCCAGTCCCAGTGGAACCGGGAAAATGGTACGATGCCCGTGCACCACATCAAAGGCAAAAAGCAGGGGGATGCCCAGCCTGGATTTGCTAATAGCCAGCTCCTGCAGTTTTCGAACTGCCACCGGGGTGTAGGTATTGAACACAGCTCCCACCTGTCCGTTCACGATCTTCTCTTCCACATCCTCGCTCACCCGCGGGCCTGTCACATCAAAACCCACCGATACCAGGTTAATCTGTCCTATTTTCTCCTCAAGGGTCATTTTTCCCATGAGTTCAGCGATGAAGCTGTCCATTTCAGGATCTGAATGGCTTCCGGGGGTATTTTCTGGTGTGCAGGCCAGCAGGCCGCTCAGCATAAGGAATATTGGGAGGATATGTTTCAATTTCATTTCAGGAGTATTTCAGCTTTGCCAGTATATTTTTTTTTGATCAGGGCTTTGTGAAACCCAGGTTTGTAAGCCCGGTTTTTACCTCGGGGCAGGACATAAACAGGTCCCACAATAAGCCGGTGCGATAGTTCTCAATCATTACCGGAATGGGTCCCTGGTCGATGGCCAGGTAGCGGGTGGGGTACCAGTTTTCCTTGACAGAGAATGCATCATAGGGTCCGTAGGGCCCCACAATGGAATCTCCAAGCACCTCATAAAAATAGCGCATGGCCGCAAGGCTCTCTTTGGGTGCATAAGGAATGGAGGAAAGGGCCGCTGTGGGTGAGATCACCCCCGGATCGTTCCCGGGCTTATGAGCCGTATAGCCCCTTACCGTATAGCTTGCTGTAAGGCCCCAGCAATCGGGGCCGTAATTGGGATAGCCTCCCGGATTCTCCACGCAATATTCGTAATCGATCATAACATGTGCCACATTGTGATCCCAGTAGTTAGCATAGCGGTCCTCCAGCTTCCTCGGATCCAGTCCCAGGTATGAGTAGTGAGCCCAGAAAAGTGGCCCACCATACTCCTGGGAGCCGTCGTGGTTCAAGGGAAGATCGTATCCGTACTGACTGCTTCCTTCTTTGATTGCACCATTCTGAGCCCATCCCTCATGATATACTTCCGGGGGAATGGGATGGGTGGGTGAACAGGCTGCCATTACGTAGGTGATAAGGCATTCATTATAACCTTTGATGTGGTGGTTCTTCTTCCATCCGTAGTTGGGCGACCAGTGCCAGATCAATG
>JAOZLK010000002.1:3953-16067 GCA_029934875.1 Bacteroidales bacterium
TCTCCCCTGTACCAGTTCCACTCTGCTTCTCTCCACAACTTATCGATCCTTGCAGCAAGTTCCTTTTCTCTTTCACTGCCATCTTTATAATACTGCCGGACGCATAATAGTCCCTGAAAGAGGTAGGAGCTCTCCACGATATCGCCCCCATCATCCTCCCTTCCAAAGGGATGCACCTTGCCGGTTTCCCCATCGAGCCAGTGCGAATAAAGGCCATGGAAGCGATCTGCTTTTTCCAGCCAGCCAACAATTTTTTCAAATCGCTCCAATCCCTGTTCCGGCGAAATAAATTCACGTTCTATCCCCACCAGGATGGCCATAATTCCGAAACCCGAACCTCCCGAAGTAACAACATTCTTATCATTACGCGGGTAGTTCCCATCCATATGGATCCGCTCCCGGGCCAGGCCCGACACGGGTTCGGCTCCATCCCAGAAATACTGAAAGGTCTGTTCCTGCACCAGGGTCATAAGCTCCTCATCAGAAAGTTCTGCATCTCTTTGTACTTCCTTCCCCTGCTTCTGAAAATTACACTGGCTCAATATCAGAACCGGGAGCAGGACAATTAGAATATTTTTCATCTCTTCTATATTTTTAAGTTCAGCAAGTAATTCCCAATTCAATTTCTGAAAAATCGCCTTACACAGATCAAAGCAAACCACAACAATAACTCACTTTGAACACATTTTTTGAATTTTCATTGTTACTCTTTGTTCTTCAGTCAATTACATCTATACCACAACAATCGCCTGAAAAGTTTTGTTGTGGTTCTGTTGTAGGGTAACTTGACATCCCTGTAATAATTCCATACATTGCCCTGCACTGTTTGAAAAATGAAAAAACGATCCGCTACCTTTCTGTTCTTTATGCTCATCTCCCTGGTGGGGCGATCGAATCTGCATGCTCAGAATCCTGTAATTTGCCGGAGTCAGCCTTTTGTGCTGAACTATACCAAAACACAGTACGGTGGGGCCAACCAGAACTGGTCCGTAACACAGGATCAAAACGGGGTGCTTTTCTTTGGCAATACCTATGGACTGTTGGAATATAATGGTGCAGAATGGAAGCAGCATACGGACCCCAGAATTGGGATTGTCCGCTCCACTTTTGCTGATGACAATGGTAGAATTTACAGCGGTTCCTTTGAAGAATTTGGATACTGGAAAAAGGACAACTACGGGAAGCTCTTGTATTACTCCATCAGCCAGGACTTACCCGGGGAAGAGCTCTCCAATGCAAGCATCTGGAGGATTTTCAGATGCGAGGAGTACATCTTCCTGCACTCCTTCGGGAAAATTTTTATCAGCGATGGGGATCATGTTATAGGCAGTCTCAGCACTGACCGGACTTTCCTTCCAATGTTCAAATACAAGAACCGCCCCTATGTTTTTGTCCTGGATACAGGCTTGTTCTATATTAACGATAATCAGGAGCTGGTCATGGAGCCCGGACCAGACTTCCTCAAGGGATTAAGAATCCAGAACATCTTCGAATTAAACCCCGACACCTCCATTGTCTTTACAGAAAATAATGGAGTCTTTTTTAAAACAGGAGCATCTTATATCCCGGCATGGGATTCCGATAATGAATACCTGAAAACCTCACACATCAACAGGGTCATCAGGATCAACGAAGAGCTCTTTGCCATCGGAACCATCACACGGGGGGTGATTATTACCAACAGGGATGGCAATATCCTGTCACAGCTGGACCGGAGCAATGGCTTGCAGAACAATGCTGTACTGGATCTGCTCAAAGATCGTGACAACAACCTATGGATTGCGCTCCAGGAAGGGATCGACTTAACTGAGGTGACCTCACCTTTCAGGCTTGTGGAGGATAAAACGGGACAGTTGGGTTCAGTCAGATGCTCGAAGGTACACAGGGGCAAACTCTATCTGGGGACCAACCATGGACTGTTTTTTGCTGACTGGCAAAAACTCATTAACGAAGAGGAGACTGAATTCAAGGCTGTACCCGGACTGGACGGACATGTAATCAGCCTGGGAGTGATCGACGAGCAACTGATCTGCAGCTACAACCTGGGAACCTACATTGTTGAAGAAGACCGGACCACCCAGCTTTCACGCATCGGGGGACAGAACATTCTTGTGAATTCATCAAATCCAAATCTGGGCTACCAGGGCCAATACTCGGGGCTGGGCCTTTTCAGGAAGAGCGCTTCGGGAGACTGGCTCTTTGATAAAGTGCTGCTGGAAAGCACCCAAACCAGGTACCTTGAGATGGATCATGAAGGAAACCTATGGAGCAGTTCTGCATTCAAGGGCCTCGTGCAGCACCAGCTCAACAAGGCGGGTGATTCCATCCTTCATTCAAGCTACTTCGGGAAAGAGGAAGGTTTTCATTCAGACAAGAACATCAATGTTTTCAAATTGGAAAACAGGCTGGTCTTTTCCAATGAAGGTATATTTTTCACATTTGATTACCTGAACCGGACAATTGTTCCATACCACTGGCTTAATGAACAGGCAGCATCCTTTCAGAATTCCCATATCATATACAATGAAGGAAATTCGAACTACTGGTTCCTGAACAGGAACTCCCTGGGGCGTTTCCATTATACACCTGATAGCCTGGAATTAAAATACAAAGTCACCTACGACTACCTGCATTCCTCTGCAGTGGAATTTGCAGAGAATGTCAGCAGTACTGACAATGGTCAGTATATTATCGGGCTGGTTGACGGCTTTGCCATACTTAGCTATGAGCGGCTCTCAGGAAAATCGATGAATTTTCCCCTCCACGACATCCAGATTAACAGCTTTTTGAGTATCAGCAATGAAGGCGCTATTGAGCAGCTTGAGATCTCCCCCGGTTCAAATCCCCGGATTCCCTTCCGTATGCGAAATATGCATCTTAAGTTTTCAGTCCCCGGCAGCGGCCAGGGCTTCTTCTCCTATCGATACAGGATCTCCGACCAGGAACCCTGGTTGGATTTAGGAAATGCAAATGAATTGAGATACAATAACCTCAGGTGGGGTTCCTATATTTTGGAAATCCAGGCCCTGGAAGAGACCTCTGAGAGAGAAAGCAGTATCTCTTTTCCATTCTCCATCATGCCCGCCTGGTATTTCCACTGGATAGCCATTGCCTCATATTTTTTAATAGTGCTGATTGGCCTGTATGTGGCCAGAAGGATTGTCAGAAACAGGATGAAACACCATCAGCAGGTGATCCGTGAAAAACTAAAGCGGGAGAGTGCCAGGAAAATTGCCGATTTGAAGCAGGAGTACCTGCAACGTGAGTTGCGCAACAAGTCCAAGGAACTGCTCAACTATACCATTATGCTCGAGAAAAGGAACGAGCTCCTTGAAAGACTTAAGTCCATCCTTGTAAAGGAAGTGAACGATCCTGGAGCACCTCCCACCAAATTGCAGCTAAAGCTCATCGAGATCATAGAAAAAAACATTTCCAGCAGGGATGACTGGCAGATTTTCAAGGTACATTTCGATGCAGCCAATTCCGATTTCCTGGAAAAACTAAAGAAATTGCACAATGAGCTTACTCCCAGCGACTTGAGATTTTGCGGATTCCTGAGAATGAACCTGACATCCAAGGAAATTTCAGCCCTGCTGAATATTTCCCTCCGAAGCATAGAGGTCAAACGCTACAGGCTACGTAAGAAACTGAACCTGGAGCACGATCAGAACCTTATTGAGTACCTGATGAAGATATAAATTAGTTTTTCTCTATTTTATAATCTCCACTGTATTCTGGCTGCCAGCCCCACTGGGGATCCGGCATCATATCTGACCACTGGGTGTACATTTCCTGCAACTCTTTGAAAATTTCAGGGTATTCACCACTGAGGTCCTTTTGTTCGCCCACATCCTCTGAAAGATTGTAGAGTTCAGGTTCGGGATGGTCTCGGTGTTTCAATAGTTTCCAATCTCCCTTTCGAATGGCATGATGCCAGAGAAAGCGCCAGTATAGTACTTCATGGGGCTCTTTATCTGTTTCCCCCTTTATGTAAGGCAGCAGGTTTACACCATCCAAAAACCACTCCCTGTCCACCGGTCGACCGGTGGCAGCAATGGCCGTAGGCAATATGTCCAGTGAGATGACCGGAGCGTCAATCCTTTTATTTTCCGGCAGGTGTCCTTTCCACTGCATGCAGAAGGGAACACGGATACCTCCTTCATAGATATCCTGTTTTCCTGAGCGAAGGGGGGTATTGTCGGAAAGCTCGTAAACCCCTCCGTTATCACTGTAAAAGAAAATAAGGGTTCGCTCTTCCAGGTTTTCATCCCTGATACAGGACATTATCTTCCCCACGTTCTCATCCATTGAATAAATCATGGCTGCCAATGCCCTCTTCTTCTTATCCTGGATATGAATGAATTTCTCCAGGTACTCCTCGGGAGCCTGCAAAGGGCCATGGGGAGCATTGAAAGAGACATAGAGCAGGAAGGGTTTATCTTTGTTCCGGTCGATAAAAGAAACAGCTTCCCGACCAAATGCATCAGTGAGATATTCATATTCATGTTCAACAGCTGTCTCTCCCCTCACCAGCCTCCCCTTTGCATTTTCCTTGATAAAGTAGCCGGAAGCGCCATTGATGAAGCCGAAAAATTCGTCGAAACTGCGGTTTACAGGGTTCCGGATGGGAACATTTTCCTCATGCCATTTGCCGATGATGGCCGAAGTATAATCCCAGTCGGCAAAATATTCAGAGAAGATCTTCTCATTGTGAGGAATGCCGGGAACCGTCTCCGCCGAACGACGAAAGGGGCCCGGGTTGTCCTCAAATCCAAACCTGTTCTGGTAGCGACCTGTCAGAAAACCAGCACGCCCCGGAGCACACACCGGACAGCTGGAGTAGCCGTTTGTGAACCACACCCCGCTTTCTGCGATGGCATCAATATTTGGTGTGGAGGTGAGCGTCCCTCCCATATATCCCACATCATTGTAGCCCAGGTCATCGGCCAGGATTACAATGATGTTGGGCTGAGCATATGCCATGATTCCTCCCAGGCTGGTCATGACAATCAGAAAAAGCCCTTTAAAAAGGCTGTTCAGAGGCTCGGAACGCCTCCGTGGTCCTTGGTTCACGGGTCGCATTGTCGTGGTCGTTATATTTGAGAAATTTGGTTTTAAGGCGGCTTACCAGATCACTGTATTGAGGGTCCTTAATCAGGTTGTTCTCCTGTCCGGGATCATCCCTCAGGTGAAACAGCTCTTCGGCAATATTTTCACTGTTCACCGTCAGCACCCAGTCACCTTCGCGGATGGCACCATCATAGGCATATCCGGCCTGGTAAAGAACAAAGGGATGAAGGGCTTCGTCACAGTTCTGTTGTCCGGTGATCAAAGACATCAGGGAAGTACAGTCCAGTGCCTGGTCCTCGGGCATGTCCTGTCCGCATAGTTCATACATAGTGGCCACCCAGTCCTGGGCCAGCACAAGTTCATCCGACACTACACCTTCATCCACCTTTCCGGGCCACTTAATGATGAAGGGCACCCGGTGACCGCCTTCATAAACCGAGGCTTTATAACCCCTCAGGGGACCGTTGTTGTCATGCTCCTCGTTGCCAAAATCGCAGATATTTGGCCAGAGTGCTCCATTGTCGCTGGTAAAGATGAAAATGGTATTGTTGCTCAGTCCCTCTGCTTCCAATTTCTGGAGCAGCTTGCCAACCTGAACATCCAGCTCATAAACAAAATCCCCTGTTGCGCCCCCGGTTATTCCCATGACGGGTTCATTGACCAGGGATGGATCACCATCGAAGTCGATGGGCACTGTGTGTGGTACATGGATGGCCTGGGAGGCAAAATACAGGAGAAAGGGGCGGTCCTCACCCTTCTGCCGGTTTTCATCCAGGTGAGCTGAGATGAAATCCAGGGCCTTGTCGACCAGCATAATCCCTGTCTGGCTGGAATTGTAATCCACATCGCCTATTCCCGGGTATTTCCCATGTTCCACGATCTCTGAGCTGCCGTTTTCAAAGGGGTAAGAACCGTTGGACCACAGTTTTGCAGAGCTGTTGTCGGCCGGCTTCGAAGGATCGAAAGGAGTGAAATCTCCGTTTTCGAAAAAGGCAAAAGGTTCGTGTTGTATACCACTGGGCAGAGAATAGGAGTAGTCAAAACCATATTCATTAATGGAATTTTTCACACCCTTACTGAGATCCATCCTTGAGATTTCCTTTTGGTCACGTATAATCACGCCGGCACTGTCGCGCACATCTCCTCCCAGGTGCGACTTCCCGAAAAAGGCGGTACGATAGCCGGCCTTTTGCATCACTTCCCCCACGGTAATAATATGACCCGCCTCTGTGTAGCCCCGGGGATCACTGAAAATGGAAGGAGAACTTGTGTTCCATGCTCCTCCCGGACTTTCAGAGCGGTAGGGGTAGTTGCCGGTGAGCATGCTGAACCTGGAAGGAGCGCATAGTGCCGCAGGGGAGTGGGCATCCGTAAAACGGATACCATCCGCTGCCAGCTGGTCCAGGTTGGGCGTGGGAACTTTTCCTCCATAGCTACCCAGGTCTCCGAAGCCTATGTCGTCGGCCAGAACCATTACCACATTGGGTAAAGTCTTCTCTGAGCCAGTCTTTGATTCACATGATACATTCATCCAAATGAATAAGACGGCAACTGTCAATGCGGCCAGTGCCGACTTTAGTCTCCTTGCTTTCATGGTCACATCCTTTTGATTTACTCGCTCTCTTTGAGATTTTTCAATACTTCAGCCACTTCCTGGTTTTTCATAAACAGCTCCCAGATCAGACCGCTTCGGTAGTTTTCGATCATGATCACCACCGGGGCCTGGTTAAGCCCCATATAGATTCTCGCCTGCCAGTTTTCATCAAGGTTCACTGCATCCCGGAAGCCATATTCACCCCAGAGGTATTTTCCGTGCTCGCGGTACATGTGTTTCAGTGCCCCCATGGACTGCTCCGGTGTATAGGGAAAGGACGCCAGTGAACCTGTTGGAGCCATGGTTCCGTTCTCTTTCTCCTTAAGGGGCTCCAGGGCACGGTAGCCCCATGGCCCGTCGCTGGCTGTAAAACCCCAGAACTCACCAGACACAGCCCTGCGCTTATTTGGGTTTTCACTGCAATAGCGCCAGTTGATCAGGGCTATGTTCCGGTTATTCTCAAAATAATTGGTATAAGAATCGGTGATTCTGCGTGGATCCATTCCGAGGAATGAATAATGGACAAAAAACAGGGGCCCACCGTTGGCTACGCCAACATCCAGTTTGATACCGTGGTAGTAATTCCCGTTTGTATATTCAGATCCGTCGGGGGTTTTTCCCCATGCGCTTCTATATTCACGTGCGCGTTCCTCCTGGCTTGCCCAACCATTGTAGTACATGGCCGGATCCACCGGGTGGGTGGGTGAGGCCATGGCAAGGATGTAGGTGATCATCGTCTCATTCCAGCCTATCAGTTTGTGATCAATGTGCCATTCATAATCGGGCGACCAGTGCCAGGTGAGGAACTTGTTTTCCTTCTCCCTGTCATACCAGTCCCACTCCACCGCCTCCCACAGGCAAGTAATGCCATTTCGGATTTCTTTCTCGGCTTTTTCCTTAGCATCGAAATAGGCCCGGGCAGTGAGCAGTCCCTGGTACAGAAAGGAGGTCTCCACAAGGTCCCCTCCATTGTCGTATTTTCCGAAAAAGGCAGTGGTTTTCCCGGTGGGCCCGTCAATGAAATGAGAAACGGCTCCATGGTAGGTATCGCAGCCCCCGAGGAAGCTTACGATCTTCTTCATACGCTGTACCGCCTGGTCGCGGGTGATAAAACCCCTCTCAACACCCACAATAATGGCCATTATTCCAAAGCCCGATGCCCCGGTGGCAATCATGTTTTTACGGCCTGGTATGTTCTCCCTGGCAAGTCCGCTGTTCGGTTCCGCTCCTTCCCAGTAGTAACGGAAGGATGCTTCCTGAACCATATCCATCAGTTCCTCATCGCTGAAAGTACGGGTACTTGCTCCGGCTGTCTGGGATTGCCTGCTTTCATTGTAAGCGTAATCAAGCAGGCTCACACGGTAATGGTAGATCTTTCCGCTTTCACCCGTATAATCGGTGAAACGATCATAGTAGGGACGTTGTATGCCCACAGGGCGGTAATTCACCTGGTCTTCGGACCGGTATATCTTCAAATATTTCACCCGTGCATCGGCAATATGGGGCCAGGTGATATCCACATGCCTTTCATATCCTCTGGCAGTAATATCCGGTGGCGCTATCCCTTCAGCTGCTTCCATCATGGGGTATAGTTCCACCTGGTCGATGAATATGCGGCCATTGCCAGGAACCTGGTTTCCGGAAAACACAATTTCCCCGGGTTCAGCATCCTTTATACCAAATACCTCCAGGGGGATCTTTACAAAAATCCACCCCCCCTTTTTCCTTTTTTCAATATAGGGTACAAAGGAGAGTTTTTCAGATGATTTTGCTTCTTTTCCCGGGCCGATAGAAATATCAGGGTAGAGCTCCTCCCCTGTATTGTCGGGGTAAAACCAGAATGACAGGTGGTGGGACTCCTTGAAAAAATCGTTCCCCCTCACTTTTTCAAACAGGATCTTTGCCTCCCAGTTTCCATCCCCCTTGGAAAAGTCCAGCATCAGGGAGTTGGGAGCAGTAAAAGCATGCTCATCGCTGACCGGGATCTTCCCCTGTATGTTGTTGATGTAGCTCCCCCCCCTGCAGCTTGTACTTGAATAATAATAAGACCCTGACATGAGACTGTTCTCAAAGAACATATAGTCATGCTCATACTCCGCTTGCTGGGCGAAAAGCGACAGGCTGTATATGAGAGAGGCGAAGAAGATTAATTTTTTCATAAGTCATGTGGGGCTTTCATCCTTCCTATTTTTGAATAAGGATTTTGGAATGACGAACAGAAGCGCCCTGCTGCAGCCGGACCAGGTAGAGCCCGCTGTCCAGGTCGGTCCAGTTCAGGAAGGTTTCAGCCTGATACAGCACAGTAGTCCGTACGAGCTTTCCCTCCCCGCTAAACAGCTTCAGGCTGGTGGCCTGGCCACTCTGCCACTCAGGAAGACTGACTGTAAAAGCACCGTCACCCGGATTGGGATAGAGACTGAAGGCATCCCTGGCCTTGCTTTGAGGTGCCGACACAGTAGGATCATACCAGAATCCAAGTTTTTCCATTCCCGCCTGTACATCGGCATCTTTCATCATGGTATCCCATATCAGCCGCGTGCGGTGATTTTCAATCATCACCACGATGGGACCCTGGTCAATTCCAATGTAAGCCTCCTGGATCCAATTCCGACTGTCATTAAAAGCATCATAGGGACCATAGGGGCCGAAGAGCTCGTTACCACGCTCCCGGTAGAAATATTTCAGGGCCTTCATGGATTCGGCGGGTGTATAAGGCATACTTGCCAGGGCTGCAGTGGGGCTTACGGTCCCATTATCGTTATTCCACGGCCTGTGCGCAGTATATCCGTCCGGATCATCACTGGCAGTAAGACCCCAGTTATCGCCGCTGTAATTCAAAAAATTCTTGGGATTCTCCTTGCCATATTCATAATGGATCAGTGCGGTATTCACATACTCATCCCAGTAGGAGATATGGTCATCGTTGAGCCCATAGGGATCAACACCCAGGTGGGAATAGTGCACCCAGAACAAGGGGCCTCCCCAATTGGGCGAAACGTAAATATCCAGGCCATAGAACCTCCGCCTGTTAAATATCTCTCCATTCCTGGTCCACCCTTCAGTATAAACTTCAAGGGGAATTCCATGGTCGGGAGAGGATGCTGCCATGATATAGGTGACCAGGGTTTCCATCCATCCCCTGATCTTCATATTCATTTCCCACCCCACTGTGGGTGACCAGTGCCAGGTTAATACATTTTCACCTTCCCGCTGGTACCAGTCCCACTCAACACCCTTCCACAGTTCATCGGCCTTTTCCCTGATCTGAACCGAACTGGCATCATCGCCAGTGAAGTAGTGCTTCAAAGCAATCAGCCCCTCCACAACGAAGGAGGTCTCCACCAGGTCTCCACCATTATCGTTGGGAGAGAAGGGTTGGGTCTTCTTGGTGTCTGCATTATACCAGTGCGACCATGCTCCATGGTGCCTGTCGCAGGTTTCCAGGAAATCAAGGATCATCAGGATCCGGTCCTTAATCTCTTCCCTGGGTTCGTACTCTCTTTCATAGGCCACAATCATCGCCATAAGCCCCATTCCGGTGGCTCCTGAAGCTGCGGTCCTTCCATTGCCATTGGAACGTTCAAGTGCCATGCCGCTGGCCTGGTGTGCACCTTCCCAGAAATAGCGGAAGGAGTAGCGTTGCACCATGTCCATGAGTTCATCATCTGTAAAGTCCCTGATCTGGGCCTCAGCATCCAGGGAAGCTGATTCCTGACCCTGGGCCCGGGTGACAATCCTATAGCTTATTGTCGTATTTCTATATTCCTGAGGAACAAAATCCATGTAGGAGCTGGCCGTGCTTTCGGTCCTTTCCTGGAAAGTGTTTCCTCCATCATATGAGGCGGAGATGAGATAGGACAAATCGGGCACCGGCTGGGTCCAGCTTAGTTGTGCATGACTGTCATAGCCCTGCACAGAAAAATCCTGGGGAACAGGTATTTCATCCAGGGACTTAAAAGCCACCACATCATCGGCCAGGAATACCCTGGAACTATTATCAGCTTCGCTCTGGTTAAAGACCACCGCCTTGGTTTTGGAAAAGTCAAGCTGGCTGTTTGCAGCATCTCCCATCACTTCATCCAGGGGAAGAACTACCCTGGTCCATTGCCCTGCCGGAATATCCCCGTTAACTCCAAGCAGGCTGAAGAGCCTGGAAGCAAGTTCTCCTGTCCCACCCTTCTCAACAGCAACAAAACCCATGAGAGGCAATGCACTGGCAGGCATTCCTTCAGCAGAATAAATGAAAAATGCCAGGGTATCAAGCCCGGTGATATCCACGCTGCTCCAGTCATTTCTAAATACCCTGACCCGCCAGTTTCCATTGTCCGAAGAGCTATAGTTGAACTTAAGGGAAGTGGAGCCACGGTAGGCAGTGGTGGAGCAGGGGATCTTATCGTTCCACTGGGGTCCGCCCGGTGGATGGGTATATTCAAATTCACTTTCCCCCAGGTCGGCCACAGCCACAATCCCCTGGTCGTAAAAGGTAAGATCCGTTCCCTCGGTAAAAAACCAGGCTTCCTGTGCCTGTAAGCCGACTATTCCGGCCAGGCAAACCAGTCCCATTATCAACCCTTTCTTCATCCTTTCAGTATTTTATTGTGTTGTGTTAAAAAGTCTGTACTCAGAGATCCAGGTCTCCTTCTCCCCGGGGGCCGCATCCAGCTGGATATAGGGTTCCGGGCACAGGGTGGTGGATATCGCCCAGAAAACAATTTTTTGCAATGGTTTGTCCACAGAAATTTGAACCCCTGCACCAGTTTTCTGATTGACAATCTTCACCTGGTTATCTTCTGCCGTGTCCCCAAATCCATCCAGGGTCATATAAATATGGCCTGTGCCTAGTTCCTTTTTAATAAGCAGTTTGTTCTGCTTCAGCTCCACCAGGTCAGTGGGGTAATCATTACTGGATATCCGGAAAGGGAATTCCAGGCTGAAGTCCGGTCCGGTCACTTCCTGGTCCATCACAAAGAAATTGTGGTTGAACTGGTTCGTGTGGATTGCTTTCTTTCCCTTGTTTCTAAGGGTATGGATGATGGAAAATCCGGGTTCATCCTTCATCAACTCGATCCTTTTGGTATATACATAGGCCCATCCGCTTTCTCTTTCCAGGCTATGCGTGAACTCGATCCAGTCCTTTCCCTGGTCCACCTCCCACAATCCATGATCTACGATCCTGTAAGTCTTAAGCCAGTTATATTCCTCGTCGCTTTTCTCAAGAGCTCCCACTCCAATCCGGATAAACTCCCCTCCTATGCCAGCCTCATCGAATCCGGGTCCGGGATCACCATAGGACTCGGCCGGACCGGTAAGGTCTTCATGTATAAGCGGGTCATGGCTCTTTTTCCATTCTCCCACATACTGATGCCCTGCATACTCCAGGCTGTATATGATGCCCGACCAGTCAAACCGTGTGGCCCGGTAATAGCCATGCTCGGGATCGGGAAGGTAGA
>JAOZLK010000002.1:16167-23722 GCA_029934875.1 Bacteroidales bacterium
GACCAGTCAAACCGTGTGGCCCGGTAATAGCCATGCTCGGGATCGGGAAGGTAGAGTTTCATGTTCACCTGCTCATTGGAGATGGACGCTGTTGGAGGGTCAGTCACCTGTGTCTGATTACATGCAAAGGAGGAACTCATCAATAAGAGAATTAAAAGTTTAGGAAATTTCATATCAGGAAGTTTTTGTTCATAGATACGAAGATGCGAAAAAAAGGCTGCCATGCGTATGGCAGCCTTTTAAACAAACCATACTTAAACTACTATGAAACCAGAACTTTTAAATCTAAAGTTACTCGTCAAGCATGCCCTGAATCTCTTCCTGGGTAAGTGCCCTGTCATAAATTCGCAGCTCATCAATGAGGCTGAGATCGGACATGTGGCTCCATCCAGTGAAGTTGGGCATACCCGATCCGATGGAAAGATTCTCACAGGAGGCCCAGCTCATGGGAGCTGTAAGTTCGCCCGTGCTTACCACAACTCCGTCGAAATAGAGGCTTGCCTCGGTGGCTGCAATGGTAATTGCAATATGCACCCATTCAACTTCGTCGGGTTTGATCGTTGCTGCTGCACCTCCATCGAACCACGCTTCTCCCTCACCAATACCCACATTCAGCTTGAGGATCTGTTCGGTGGCACTTCCTTCCCTGAACAGCCTGAAACCACTTGTGCGCAGGTTGTTCGAGCCGTCTGCCGGACTCACGGTAAGGATGCCGGAACGATCGGGAGTCGAATTCACATTATACCAGAAAGTGGCACTGAATTCGGCATTGGCCAGTGTTTCAAGGGGATACTCAAGATAAGCATCCGTGGCTCCTGCATAGGCTTGCTGGAACTTCCCGGGGCCAAATCCAGGTGTTCCAATGATTGTGGGCACGGTGACAGAGGCATACTCGAGATACAGGTTGTCGAAACTCATGTAGAAGATTTCTCCATACGCCGGCTCAAAAGAACCAATGACCACAACCGTAAACTGCACCTCCTCGGAGGTAGTTGATTTGCCGGTTTTATCAATGGCTGTAAGCTTCATAGTATGACCGCCTGTTTCCACTCCTTCGACCATAAGGCCGCCTATGGGAGCATAGCGACGATAATCCTTGAACTCTGTTACTTTCAAATACTCTATCCCGTCCACAAATACAGTAACCGATTCCAGTTCAATATCATCCTCAGCTACCAGGTCAACTGCCAGCGCTGCTCCGTCTTCAACCATAACGATGTCTCCCGGCCCCGGGTTGTTAATAGTAGCTGTTGGTGCTTCTGTATCACTTCCTGGCGATGCAGGATTAATGGGGTCTATGCCCTCGTTGCACGAGACGAGAAGTGCCAGTGAGCTTACCCCGACTGCAATATATTTTAGTATTTTCATTTTTTTAATTTTTTAATGAGTATATCCTTTAATTAGCGGGAGGGTTACTCAGCTGGCTAAGCTGATCAACCTGTGCCTGAGGGTATGGAAGAAAAATCAGGTCCTCGGTAAAGGTTCTTCCCTCATAGCTCAATACATCATATTTCTTCAGGCGAACCATATCAAAGAAGCGGGTTCCCCACTCCATGGCCAACTCGGCAAATTTCTCATCCATCACATCTTGGTTGCTTACACCTGAAAGAGGTGTGAGTTTGGCCCTTGTCCGAACCTCATTCACAGCTTCATCGGCACTCCCAGCCGTCCCACTTGCACCCTGCGTCAGGGCTTCGGCATACATCAGCAGCACTTCGGCATAACGAATGCAGGTAAAGTTTTTGTTACTGCCATAGGGCTTACGGCCCGGGGTCAACTGATCGGATGGCAGGTAGTGCTTGCCACTGGCAAAAAATGCCCTGGGATAGTCATTGACAATATCACCCGACCTGGTGGTATTGGAGATCCAGTTTGGCAGTGTGGCGTAATTTGCATCCTTCTGAATCTCGGAGATGCCCCGGTTAGTAAACAGCACACTGGTCTCCAGCCGGATGCTTTCATTCCGGTCGAGCATGAATTTGATCCAGGTAAGACTGGGTTCCCAGAAACCCCATCCGCTTTGAGATCCTTCAATTTTCGGCGTCCATCCCTGCGGTCCGAAAAATGCATAGAGATAAGCTTTCCGGTCACCTTCCCCCTGTCCGAAGTCCGAGTATTGTAACTCCAGCAAATTCTCATTATTCAGCTTCCCGGGAATCTTAAATAACTCATAAAAATCGGGCTCCAGGCTGAATTTATTTGAGGAGATGATTTGCCCGGTGGCATCTGCAACCTCCTGGTACTTTTCCAGCTCCAGGTTAGCTATGGCTTTTATGGCCAGGGCCGTTGCCCTCGTTACTCCACCCCTGATGTCGGTTCGCATGTTCGGATTCAGGTCCAGGAGCTCAGGAATGGCCTCATCCATCTGGTCTGACAGGTGCTGCATGATCTCATCCTTGGTATAGAGTTCTGCAACCAGTAATTCGGAGGGATCTGAAGATGTGGGGATGAAGAAACTTCCCCATGTCCGGGTGATGAATAAAAGTACCCAGGCCCTGATTACCTTGGCCTCGGCAATGTACTGATCTGCATCGGGATTTCCTGATGCATCCTTGTACAACTGTACCTGCTCCATGGTCGAATGTGCATGAAAAATCACCCTCATCTCATCGGTCATCGCACCATTGTACATCCAGTAATCCTTGTTGTAGTTGAAAAGGTCTGTTTCTGCAAAATCCTGCTGGTCTCCCAGTCCGCCAGCATTCACATCGTCGCCGCGAACAGACATAAGAGGATTGTTTGGCCAACCCTTGGCGTAAAACTGCTCGTAGGCCCCAATAAGTGGCAGAATGGCATTCTTAGAGATTGTGTAGTCTATGTCTTCTGTAAACTTGGTGTTCTCGGGCATCTCATCAAGGACGCTGTTGCAGGCCCCGACGGACAGCATAAGAACCAGGAGTACAGATATTCTTGTGATATTTTTATATAGTTTCATAACAAGAGATTCTTAGAAATTAAAAATTAACCGTTAATCCGAAGGTATAGATAGCTGGTATTGGATAGGTTTGCCTGTCGACCCCATTGGCCACCTCCGGGCTGAAACCATTGTATTGGAAGAGAGTCAGTGGTCGCTGAGCAGTAAAAGAGAGCCTTATATGCGGCATCTCTGCTCCTGAAATCTGCCAGTTCCTGATATTATAGGCGATCTGGAGATTCTGGATTCTAAAGAAGGATCCGTCTTCCACAAAATAATTACTCATCTTCTGGTTCCACCCTTTCCTGAGTCCGGCTGATGAGGGATAGATGTTGGATGTTCCCTCTCCATGCCAGCGGTTCACTGCAAGGTCGGCATCCATATTCCCGTCATTGGTCCATATTATCTCACCACGCTTGCGGTTCAGAATCTTGGCGCCATTCTGGCCTATCATCTGGGCAGAGAAGTCCAGATTCTTCCAGGAGAGTGAGAAATCAACTCCATACATCAGGCTTGGAAAATAGGATCCCAGGATCACACGGTCATCATCATTAATTACCCCGTGTCCCTCTTCGCCCGGAGCTTGCTGGTCCTTGTACCTGAAATCGCCGGGAACAAGTCCGTTATCCACTGCAATGGGATCAGCTGCGATCTCATCTGCATTCTGGTATACTCCATTGGTCTCATATCCGAAAAAGGCCAGCAGAGATTCACCCACCATGGTTCGCTGCCTGAACTCGGCCTGGCCACCATCAATGTATTGCTGTCCGTATAGATCCAGGACCTCATTCTTCAGGGTGGTAAGGTTGGCCCCGATATGGTAGCTAAAGTCACTTCCCACCTGGTCGTCCCAGGCCAGTAAAAATTCAAATCCGGAGTTTCCGATCACCCCCACATTCTTCATGGTGGTACCTCCTGTCATGGGAACCTGGACCCTGATCACTGCATTATTGGTCTTGCGGTTATAGTAATCCATATCCGCAGATAAGCGGTTTTCCAGGAACCTGGTTGTAATACCAATGTTGATCTCCTCAACCACCTCCCATTTGAGAGAGGAGTAGGTGCTGGAAGTTAAGGTTCCGGAAGTTAGCACATCGTCGATGGCTGTGTTAACTACCGTGGTGGTGGTTGCCCCGTCGCTGGCCTGGATCTTGTCATTACCCAATTGTCCCCAGCTGGCCCGTAACTTCATAAAGGAGACAGCGTCGCTATTCTCCAGGAAACCCTCTTCCGAGAGTACCCAGCCTAAACCTATCGAGGGGAAATAACCCCATTTCTCCTGGTACTTGGAACTACCGTCAGCCCTCATGGTGGCATAAACCAGGTATTTATATTTATAATTGTAGGAAGCCCGTCCGAAATAGGAGAGCCCGTATTGCCTTGATCCGCCATCACCAACTCCCGTAATGGGTATGGTTTCGGAGAGGTTGATATACCATGCCTGTTCAGGATCCACCGGGAAATTGAGGCCCTGTGCCCTGAGCCATTGCCCGGATTCCTGACGGTAGGACATACCTGCCATCAATACCAGGTTATGATTCGTTGCAAAAGTATTTGTGTAAGTCAATACGTTATCCCAGATAATGTTGTTAAATGTAGAAGCGGTCTTGGAAAGTGTTGATTCTTCTCTCTGGGAAGCATTGCTGATATAGTAGGGCAGGCCAACATTTCTTTGATTATAATTGGTAAAGGCCTGGTTGTAGCTCGATTTGAATGAAAGCTTCCTTGGAATAAAATCAATCTTCGCATAGAAATTGGTATTTACTTTCATGGACTTGGTCAGGTTCTCATTATAATCCATGGCCGCAAATGGATTCTTTGCTCCCCTGTAACCCAGATCCTCGGCGCTTGCGTACTGGCTTGGCCAGGCATCCACATTTTGTTCATCAATAACAGGCATCACCGGAACCGCATAGTAGGTAGTATGCCAGGCTCCGTTCTGGGGAGCATAGGTTGTGGCATTAGAGATAAGTACATTACCTCCAACCGTTAGCCAGTCCGTGGCGTTATAATCTACTTTGGAACGAAGGTTAAAGCGTTCATATTCGTTTTTCATATTCATGATACCTTCCTGGAAGGTATAGCTTGTCCCAAGCGAATAGGAGGCCCGCTCGCCTCCGCCGGAAAGGCTCAGGCTGTGGTTCTGGGTCTGTGCTGAACGTAAAATCTCTTTGTACCAGTCTGTGTTGGGTTCTGGTACATTGGGATTCGTAGTCGACCTTCCATAACGCTGCATGGCATTTAGTATATACATTGAATCGGCCGGTGAACCAGACTCCATGGCCATATTTGTAAACTGCTCCGAGTTGGCCATCTTCAGCACATTTTGTGCCACCTGCACACCATAATAACCATCATAGCTGATCTGGGCCTTCTGATTAATCCTGCCAGCCTTGGTAGTGATGAGCACCACACCATTGGCTGCCCTTACACCGTAGATTGCTGCTGCGGTTGCATCTTTTAATACAGAGATGGACTCAATGTCGGAAGAGTTCAGAAAATCGATGTTATTGAAAAACATCCCATCCACCACGTAAAGCGGACTTTCATTACTGGAGCCGGGATAGGAACCAATCCCACGGATTCGTACCGTTGGAGTTGCTCCCGGTGCACCACTGCTCACAACCTGCATTCCCGCAACCTTGCCCTGAAGCCCTTCCATGGGTTGAGCAACAGGCGCTTTGGCTATGTCGTCGGCCTTCACCGTCTGGATCGCAGAGGTAAGGTCCTTGACCTTGGAAGTACCGTAACCAATCACCACAACCTCCTCCATGGATTGTGCGCTTGTGGCCATTTGCACATTGATTACCGTCTGGTTAGAGATAGCAACCATCGTGGTTTCCAAGCCCACAAATCTGAATTCAAGCGTACCATCTGCGGGGGCCGAAATGGTAAATTGCCCATCCACATTTGTGATCGTGCCCGTGCTCGTACCTACGAGGATGACGTTTGCACCGGGAACCGGGCTTCCGTCATCGGCACTTGTAACTGTCCCAGTGATGGAAATATCCTGGGCCCACAACACATTTGCCATTGCAAGCAAACATGTCAGAAAGAAGATTTTTTTCATAGCAGGTGTTTTAGTTAAGAATTTACTGAGTTTAGCGAATACAATTTTCCACTTTGCAGGTACAAACGCAAACAAATGTACTGCACAAGAACTCACAATGCTGCCAGGCATTAGTTAATTCATTATCATATAGCCTCTTAACTAACTGCTGAGAAGTATAAAAACAGGAGGATGTTGTGGTTATGATGTGGTGCAAATTAGCCGATATTGGTGCTGCATACTAAAACTGACTGAAGCTTTTATAAAGCTTATGTACAGCATAGTTACCGATGCCGGCAACTAATGAAAGCCTCAGAATTCTGCCACAAATAGTAGGGACTGAGGCCGCCGACAGTAAAATAATACATATCCAGCGTGTCGTTAATGGTCTTGTACCGGCTGTAAGTCCCTCTAAGAATGAATTCCCTTTTCAAAACAGCTTCATCATGCAATACCGAAAGGCAGCAAGGCTTAGAAACAGCTCCCTGGCTAAGTAGTCCCTTTACAGGTGGATTGATCAGCTTCAACTGCAGGAACCAAGCCTGGGTTAATCCATAATATGTAAATTTTGATGAACATTATGCAGTTGAAAATGTTTCTGTAAATTTAGAAGTGCATTTCAAAATGCAATACATAATAACTTAAACCGAATAAAATGAAAAAAATTCTTGTAGTAGTAGCAGCAGTTCTGATGTCAATGAGCATGAGTGCCCAGATCGACAATGATTATCTCGAGCTGACCCGTGAAATTTTGAAGGTTGAGAAAAAAGCGGCTGTGGCCGAGGCAATGCAACTAAGCGATGCCGATAGTCAGCCTTTCTGGACCCTATACAACGAATACCAGTCAGCTTTATATCTTGTTCAGAATAAGCGCGTAGACATTATTAGGAATTTCTCCAGTAATTATGAATCCATTAGTGATGAAAAGGCCGATGATTTAATGCTGGCAAGCATGAAATACGAACAGGAACTCCAGAAGCTGAAAGGAAAGTATTATAAAAAATTCAAGAAGATAATTCCAGCGGGTAAAGCTGCCCGTTTTATGCAACTCGAGAATAAGATTGAGACCCTCGTTGATGCTCAGTTGGCACTGGAAATTCCACTGATCGACGCCAAGTAAGGGCAAAAAACTCAAATAAGCTTTCAGAGAAGCCCTTTTTCATCAAGGGTTTCCCTGATTTGTTCATGTTGCATCCAGAATTTTGTTTCCACCAGCTCCAATAACTCCATAAACTCCGGATTATCGAGCATGCCATCAATAAGGGGATCAATTTTCAAGAAAAGGAAGGTCCAGTAGTGATAATCTTGCTCTTGTGAGAATAGCTTCATCTCCTCTACGGCTTTTTCTGAGTTGCCTTGGTATGCATTGTAGACAGCCAGACCCAGATGTTTATAGATGGAGTTGTCATGCTCCACATAGACTTTGTATTTTTCAAACAACTCGCTGGATTGATCAATCATCCCCAGTTTTGAACACACAAGAGCAATCTTAATATCTTCAGTCCTGTATATATCCAGATCGTAAGCCGCTTTCATCTCCAGGAACTTCTTGTAATAGATCCATGAGCGTTCATAATCTCTCTGGTAATAAT
>JAOZLK010000175.1:0-1606 GCA_029934875.1 Bacteroidales bacterium
GTTTTTAATAAAGCGCCTTCAGTGGGTTTTCATTGCTGTCGAATTTACGCAATTTCAGTGAACGCAAATTACTATTTCAGGACTTCTTCCGAAAGCAATATCCATTCAAGGGCATTTGGATAAAATAGTGGATTAAATGGAAAACTTTGATAAGGAATAGATTATTGCATTTCTTAATTTTGTTGAGAATATTCAGATGAAAAGACATGAATAGAAATATGAAAAGGATCATTCAATTCAATAGGAGTTTTTTTGGAAGTATTACACTGGCTGTCGTATTGTGCCTTATACTTCTTTCCAACTCATGCAAGAATACCCCCAAGCCTTCTATACAGCCAAATATCGTTTTCATCTTTTCTGATGATCATGCTACCCAGGCTATCAGTTCCTATGGTGGAAGGCTGTCGGAAGTCGCCCCAACACCCAATATTGATCGATTGGCCAATGAAGGTATGCGTTTTGATAAATGCTATGTTACTAATTCAATTTGTGCACCTTCGCGGGCTACTATCCTTACTGGTAAGCACAGTCATATCAACGGAGTGATTGATAATGTAACCGAGTTTGATGGCAGTCAGCAAACTTTCCCCAAATTGTTGCAACAGACCGGTTATCAAACGGCATTAATAGGAAAGTGGCATTTAAAAAGTGACCCAACGGGCTTCGACTACTGGAATATTCTGCCCGGACAGGGACAGTATTACAATCCAGAATTTATTGAGATTGGTAACGAAAAAAGAATTGAAGGCTATGTTACCGATGTCACAACAGATATTGCTTTGGAGTGGATGGAAAAACGGGATAAGGAAAAGCCTTTCTGCTTAATGATACAGCAAAAGGCTCCACACCGAAACTGGATGCCTGGTCCTGAACAACTGACTCTTTTCGATGATGTGGAAATACCCATGCCTGACAATTTTTTTGACGATTATGAAAATCGTTCCAGTGCGGCGACAACCCAGGAGATGGAAATTGATAAATTTATGTGGTGGGGACATGACTTTAAATTACCTCAATGGATGATTGACAAACTGGGGGGTAACTTTGATGAGTGGGCGAAAGAGGCTTGGAAGAATGATAATGCGCGTTTTTCTGCAGAACAAAAAGCAATATGGGATAGTGCATATAATCCGAAAAATGAACGGTTCTATAAATCACAACTCAAAGGTAAAGAACTTGCCAAATGGAAATATCAGCGTTATATGAAAGAGTATCTACGCTGCATAGCTTCAGTTGATGAAAATGTTGGCCGTGTTCAGGATTATTTGGAAAGAAACGGATTAAAAGAGAATACAATTATTATTTACAGCTCCGATCAGGGATTTTTCCTGGGTGAGCACGGCTGGTTTGATAAGCGTTTTATGTATGAGGAATCCTTCCGTACACCCTTAATCGCAAGCTGGCCGGGTCAGATAAAAGAAGGAAGTATTAATGCTGACCTGGTCTCTAACCTTGATTTTGCTCAAACATTTTTGGATCTTGCAGGTGCCGATCAGCCGGAAGATATGCAGGGCAGCAGCTTAAAACCCCTGATGCTGGGAAATACTCCTGAAGATTGGAGAAGAACAGTCTATTATCATTATTATGAATATCCAAAATGGTGTCG
>JAOZLK010000175.1:1616-3651 GCA_029934875.1 Bacteroidales bacterium
ACCTCACGAAGGGGTCTCCAATGCACAGCATAAGTTAATTTACTTTTACAAGATAGACGAATGGGAATTGTTTGATCTGGAAAGAGATCCTAATGAAATGAAAAACGAATATAGCAACCCGGAGTATAGCAGCATTGTTAGTAAAATGAAAAATGAATTAGCTCAGTTGCGCAAGGAATACATGGTGCCTCCACTTGAGACAGAATAGTATTATTAAATAGTATGACTATGAAAGACATCAGACTTTTCACCTTATTCCTGCTTTTAGGCAGCTTATTGAGTTTTGCTTCTACAGCCAATGCCCAGACTGACAATTCCATCAACCTAAATGGTATCTGGGAATTTGATCAGACACTTGAGGCATTCCCTCCAAACAAATTTAAACGTACTTGTGTGGTTCCCGGATTAATTCATTTGGCTGAACCCAGAATTGAAGCGTATGATAAGTTTTTTAAAAGACCTGAAAAAAGCACTTTTAAGGAGGAGCATAGCTTGTTTGACATTGACTATACTCCCAGATATAGCTGGTATCGGAAAGAGGTATTCCTTTCTGATCACTTAAAGGATAAGGAAGCTATCATAAGTATTAAAAAGAGTCAGTACGTCACCCAGGTTTATGTGAACGGAATGGATTGTGGAAGCTCAATGGAGTGCTTTACACCCATCGAATTTCCAATTACCCAATACCTGAAATTTGGAGATAAAAACGATATTCTTATTCGTGTTGGTGAGCGTATCTACCTTCCCAGTCAGGCTGCCGGAGGAACCGATAAGGAGAAGGAAAACTATTTGCCGGGAATTTGGGATGATGTATCTCTGGAGTTTTCAGGAAAGCTCCGTGTTAATCGGGCACTTATCCTTCCTGATGCAGAAAAATCTGAGATTACTGTTAAAGCTCAAATCAGAAGTTTTTATCCGGCGCAATTGTTTTATGGTACATCTATGTATGATTCCTGTGCGATTCAAATTGATATTTTCAGAAAGGACAACAATACAAAGATTGCTTCAAGAACGATTGAAGGAATTGCAAAACGAGATAATCTGACCTACTTTGAAACAAAGATTTCAATTACTGATCCGCAATTATGGTCGCCCGAAAATCCCTTTTTGTATACAGCTGAGATTTCAATATTTGAAGAGAATGAGGTTTCAGATAAGTTTACAGATCACTTCGGGATTCGTGATTTTAAAATAGAAGGGAAGCATTTTTATCTGAATGGTGAGAAGATTTACCTGAGGGGAACGAATATCACCCTGCAACGGTTTTTTGAAGATCCTGAATGTAGTGACCTGGTATGGGATCGGAAATGGGTTACTCAACTGTTGGGTAGTATCCCAAAAGAGACACATTGGAATGCAATGCGGATATGTGTGGGTATTGTTCCTGATTTTTGGTATGATATTGCAGATTCATGCGGACTATTATTGCAAAACGAGTGGTTATACTGGCAACACCATGGCTGGGATGATCAGATAAGGAAAGAATATACTGATTGGGTTTGGAGTGATGGAAATCATCCGAGTATTGTAATATGGGATGCCATAAATGAAAACAAGCAAGCGTTTATTGGGAATACGCTTATCCCTGAGTTAAGAGAACTGGATCCCACAAGGGTCTGGGATGCAGGGTATATGGAAGCGGGGGATATGGAAACCGATGAAATGGACGAACCCCATCCTTATATGTGTGCCCATCCTCTGATGATTTCTACTGATATTGAGAAATACTTATTGGAAAGCCCTTATAATTTAGGGAAAATTGGTAACTGGATAGATGCCTATAGTAGTATTCCGCACGCTAAATCAGCTCAGCTGGTAAACGAATATGGATGGATATGGCTATGGCGTGATGGTTCTCCGGCTAAGCTGACTAAAAAGCACTACGACTATTTTGTAGGCGAAAATGCCACACCTCAGCAGCGTTGGGAATTACAAGCCTACTGGTTGCAATTGGAAACCGAATGGTTGCGCGCCGAACGTTCCATTGCCGGAGTCCTTGCATTTTGTATGTTAACCAATAATTATGGCTATACAG
>JAOZLK010000175.1:3751-8101 GCA_029934875.1 Bacteroidales bacterium
TCCATTGCCGGAGTCCTTGCATTTTGTATGTTAACCAATAATTATGGCTATACAGGTGACTATTTCAAGGGAGATATTAAGGATTTAAATCCAACGATTACCCTTGACTGGTTCAAACATTGTTTTTCACCGCTTGCAGTATTTATCGACATGAGCGATCAGCGCTATTTTCGACATGAAGCAGCCCATCTACCCGGATCAGAATTAATGTTCAACCTGGTAGGTGTGAACGATTTTAATAATAAAAAATCAGGTGATATTACAATCAGACTGCTCAATGATGAAGGCCATGAAGTATTGTCTCAAAAATCACATATTGAGATTCCTGCTTATGGAGCTCAATTCAAACCGGTAAGCATCACAATGCCTGATGCAGCCGGAGGTTATTTGCTACTTTGTGAGTTGATGCAACCAGGGAGTAAAGAGCCAGTTATTAGCAGGCGTTATATCCGAGTCGGCGAGCTTGATGATTATCGGTTTTTTAATTTGTGATGGAGTTATGAAGAAGTAGGGAGGGATATTCAATTGTATCATCAGAAATTAATAATGATATTGAAAATGTGATTGAACAAAAAACAATTCCTGACCTGATACCTGGAGAAAAGACCATAATAGAATTAAAAAGTGCAAATTATATTACAATTATGCGCCCGGGTGGTTTTATTGTAAAACAAGTTTGTATTAAATAGTCGGTAATACATTGGTATAATTGAGATTGTATTATGAAAAAAATAAATAAAGAAGTTATTATATTATACTGTATAATAACTCTATTTGGGTTCATTAGTCTGCCTGATCTGCAGGCACAGATTAGGACCACAGTGTTGCCTGATGCCGGATTTGAGAAGCGAATTGAGAAAGCGGTGAATGATATCCGGCTTATTGACACACATGAACATCTGAGGATGGAGTCGCAAGTGATGGCGAATTCCAACTTCGATTTTACACATTTGTTTCAGCAATATATTAAGAATGATCTCATCTCTGCAGGGATGTCAACATCTGCATTGGATATGGTTAACGGTAGGGTATTTCCAATCACCGACCGCTGGGAGATAGTCAAACCCTTCTGGTATTCAATGAGGACTACTGCTTATGGGAGGGTGGCACTAATCGCTGCAAACGATCTTTATGGAATACCCGATATCAATGATGATACATATTTGGAGCTTTCAAAGAGAATTAATGATTCAATGAAACCCGGGTGGTATAAGCATGTGCTTAAGGATAAGGCTAAAATCGATGTCAGCATAATAGATTGGGGATTTAAGCCAAACAGGGGGCATGTGCAATTTGATAAGGATTTCTATGTTCATGTGGAACGATATGATGATTTTATTTATGTTTTTTCTCCTTCAGAGATTGAAAAACTTGGACAAGAATACGGAATAGAAACAAAGACTCTTGATAATTATGTGCTTGCTCTTGAAAAGGCATTTCAGGCCGGTCTGGAGTATGAAATGGTGGGTGTAAAGTCTGGTCTTGCCTATAAGAGGATAATACAATATGATGATGTATCAAAAGAGAAAGCCGAGGAAGTGTTTACAAAGATATTCACACGAGACAGATCCCTGCCCAAACTAAGTTTTGAAAGTGTAAAACCCTTACAGGATTATATGATGCACAGGGTTCTTGAACTAGCCGACAAGCACGATCTTCCGGTTCAGATACATACAGGACTGCAGGCAGGAAATGGAAACCTGATCACTAATTCAAAGCCGACACATTTGAACAATCTGTTCCACCAATATCCTGGTGTTAAGTTTTGTGTTTTTCATGGCAGTTATCCATATGGAGGCGAATTATCAGTGCTGGCCAAGAATTTTCCCAATGTATTTATTGATATGACCTGGACTCAGATTATCTCTCCATATTATAGTGAGAGATATCTGCACGAATGGCTCGAAACAGTCCCGGCAAACAAGATAATGGCTTTTGGTGGTGACTACGGTACTGTGGAAGGTGTTTATGCGCATTCAGTGATGGCTCGAAGAGTAGTTTCGAAAGTGTTGACCGAAAAAGTGGCAAGCGGATATATTACGGAAGCTGAGGCAATTGATATTGCAAACAGGATCCTCAGGGAGAATGCAATGGAGATATTCAAACTGGATGGTCATTGACACTGAAAGTGAATTGCAATTTTGAAAATTTAGTGAGGTAAGCAACCGAAAAAACCTTCGGTATAGATGATCTGACTTTAAGAAGAGACAGATACGCTTACAAAATAAATATATACTCTAAGCAAAAGGGTGAGATCGGATAAGAGATATCTTTCGGCATGCAAACGCCAAACAATCCTGGTTCATATCGATACCAGCAGTAATCATCAACAAGCTTAAATCATGAAGAAATTCTTATTATCCCTGGCAGTGTTAATATTCCTGGGCAGCTCAGGAATTTGTCAATCACAGGATATACCTCCAAAAAACCGGGATGCCGGATATACCGGAGAGAGTATAACCCTTGAGAATGATCACATTAAAATGATCTTCTACAAACGGAAAGTTGGAGAGCACAGAGCACAGATTGATGGATGGTCATGGGCTGAACTCTATGGTCCGGATGAGAATGGAGAGTTAACGAAATACCTTGGAATATTAGATCATTTTGGTGAAGTTGATATGGAAGGACATGTACATCCGCTGAGGATGGACGCGCCGGACTATACAGTTGAGGAAGACGATAAAGGTAAGAAGCTGATCTTTAATCTGGATATGCAAATACCCGAAGAGGCTTGTATGGTGTGGGATAATTATGTCGCAGTTCACGGTCAGCTAAGCTTTTATTTACCAAAGGATGAGCCTGTTGTTAATTATCACTTAATAGTCAAGCCCGATTTTCGTGTCTCTTATCGCAGTGTAAGAGGACCATGGCTCAGAATTGGTGCTTTCGATTTTGGAGCTGAAAAGGAGGATGCCATATTTCCGGGAATCGAGTGGTTGGTGGATAAACAGTGGTCGAGTAGTATTGACTATCTATCTCCCGAGCTGGCTTTGCGTGTAACACCGCATCCACGGAAAGTAACTGCCCCCATCATGGCAATCAGTTATGACGGACTGGCTGTAGGATTGAGTTGGGATCCTCTCTTAGGTAGTATAGATGAACTAAACCGGATTCATCATCCTCAACCTGTGTTTGCTTCCCCAAATTTTATCGATAAAAGAGAAGAGCATGTAATGGGATTGATGTTTCCCAGTGCAGGAATGGGGATGGATGAGAATAGCTTGAAAGCTTCCCCGGCTCTAAGAATGCCACGAAAAGGAATTGAATTTGATGCTCAGATTGTAGTGGTAAAAGGTACGAGCCTGGATGCTATTACTAACTGGGTGCAGCGAGATAACTTGCCGGATCCCGGTAATCAGCGCTTTGAAAAAGGTGAAGTGCTTGAAAAAATTGCTGAAGCCTATGATTCCCATTTTTGGGAAGAGGGAGTGGGATGGAGCTTTCATAAACCGGTGAAATCCATCGGACTGTTTCATGGAACGGCATGGTATCTCTCCCTGGCTGTGAATGGGGAGATACGAGAGAAGCCATCCTATTATGTGCCCGACTTTATTAATTATTACCTGGAAACAGGAATTAATAAGGAGCTGAAATTCAGCTTGAAAAAGAAAGTTGACTGGTGTTACAAACAGGGACATTTTGAAAGAAAAGCAATAAAGAACAGCAGGATTAATGGATTTCCCGATATGTTTAATTGGTACACCGATAAAGAACTTCGGGCGTATGGTGATGAAATATTAGAGTGGCAGGAAGACAATGGCAGCTTTAAGTTTGATCCGCATGGCAGGCATTATACCAATCATGGACCTATGGCTCAGTCGTACCGGCCATTGGGGCTACCCGGAGATTCTGTATTGGATTTTAATATGACATCTTCAATATTGCTCCTCACAATTGGGGAGTATCTTCAGGATGAAAAATATTCTTTGGCTGCAAAAAAGGCCCTTGAAATTTCCATGACGATGGATCGTCCGGAAGGTGGAGATTGGTGGGAGACCCCATTGCATAGCCCGAATTATTATACAGCAGGCTGGGGAGCAATGGCCTATTACCTGGGCTTCCAGGTTTTTGGAGAGGAAAAATATAAGGAGAGATCTGCTCATTTTTTGAAAAGCATGCTGCCATTTACCTACCTGTGGCAATCGAATGCCTTCCCAATGGTGTACCATACAAATCCTCTGTTTGGGGGAACAGGATGGCGGTATATGGCGTGGAGCGATCGTTGTGTGCACTGGCAGATAATATCCCTGATTGATTTATCATTGCAAATGGGAATAGACTGGAGTGAAATAGATGATGATATTGACTGGGATCGATATCAGAAAGGAGCAATTTTAGCCGGGATGA
>JAOZLK010000176.1 GCA_029934875.1 Bacteroidales bacterium
TGGCCTTATGGGGGGAGCTGGACCTGGATATAAAGGAGGACGCACTAATTCTGAATGGAATGTCGCTAGCCGGAAGTGAGAAAAGCCTTTTCCTGCAGACTTTTTCCAGGCAATCGCCGGTAAAAATAGAGCTTCATGAAATGATGCCTTCGGGGACTTCTTCTTTTCTTCACCTGGGAATAAGTGACAGGGCCCAATTCGCAAATCAGATGAAGGATTACCTGGGCGGACTTGGGAAGTGGGAAAAAATAGCCCGGGAACAGGAACTTTTGCAAAAGAAATATGGAGTGGATCCATTAGATGATTTGATAGGCCTCATTGACGATGAGCTTGCATGGTTTTCCATTGAAGGTGTAACCAATGATCCTTCAGAAGAAATCTTCGTACTGGAAACCAGGAGTCAGAGCGAAACCACAGATGTGCTTATGCAATGGATCGAGCGGTACCTGCAGGTGAATGCCTTCGACATGAACTCCTATCGTTATACCTATAAGCTGGATAAACAGACCAGCTTTAATATTTACAGGATGCCCGATTTTTACCCTGAGGGACTCCTTCCACGAAACTTATTCAACAGCTACTTCACCGTCTTCGAGAACTATCTCATTTTTGGTCCTTCCGTGGATGTGCTGTCGAGAGTGCTCTACCAGAATGTCCTGCACAAGACCTTTATCAGTGACCCGGTATTTAAGGAGATGTCAAAATATCTCTCCAACCGGAGCAACCTTACATTTTTCATCAAGCCATACAATTTCCTTGACTACCACAGGGAGGACCTGAACCCTGAAGCTTCCGGGATACTTGAGTCAATGGAGCTTTTTCTCAGGAGAATCCCCGGGGTTGTGGTTCAATACAGCTCCGAGAATGAAATGTTTTATCAAAGCATCAGCTTCAAGTACACCTCACAGATCAAGGAAAAGGCACTTACGGTTTGGGAGAGCCTGCTTGACTCCTCGGCGGTTTCCAAGCCTTCCCTGGTAATCAATCACAACACAAAGGAGAAGGAGATTTTTATCCAGGATGCAGCCAATAAGATATACCTGATCAACAGTACCGGGAGAATTCTATGGAAACTGAAACTGGACGGACCCTTGCTTGGTGAGGTGAAACAGGTGGATTTTTATAAAAACGGGAAGCTGCAATTTCTTTTTAATACCGCCGAAAAATTGCATTTAATTGATCGTAACGGGAACTATTTGGAGCGCTATCCTGTTTCTCTCAGATCGGAGGCCTCAGCTCCTCTTGCTTTGTTTGATTATGACAAGAGCAGGGACTACAGGATCTTCATACCCGGAAGCGACAGGAAAATATTTCTCTATAATATTGAAGGCAATGTGGTACCGGGTTGGAATTTTGGAAAAACCGAATCGCTGGTCACTGCAGCTCCGCAACATTTCCGGATCGGGGTTAAGGACTTCATCCTTGTAAAGGACAAAACCAGGGCATATTTTTTGAATCGCAAGGGTAAGGAGCGGATTAAACCCATGAAGAGAGTCATGTTTTCGGAAAGGAATCCCTTCACCCTGGACATGAATATCATGGAGGAAAGCCCCAGGTGGATATCGACAGATACCGCGGGGAATGTGGTGAGTATATACATGGATGGAACGGTCTCCACCCTGCTGGAACAGAAACTTCCACCCGATCATCTCTTCAGAATGCAGGATATGGATATGGATGGGGTACCTGAATTTATTTTTGCTGCAGGTGATGAGTTGAGCCTGATCAAACAGGATGGAACGCTGCTGTACTCTTATCGTGTAAGAGGTCGTATCAGTGAGATGCCCGACGTTTATAAATTCTCGGCAGCCGATATTAAAATTGGAATTAACGATCGCTTGAGGAACAGGATTTACCTCATTAATGCTGACGGTTCCTTATATGAAGGCTTTCCTCTTGAGGGTACAACTCGGTTCAGCATAGGCTATTTTGCAGGTTCGGACAGCAGGTTCAACCTTATCGTGGGCAGTACCAACAACTTTTTATATAATTATTCAATTGAGTAGGCCATGAAAAAACTAAGCTTAGGATTCATAACCCTGCTCGCCGGGGCCTTGTTTTTGGCCTCCTGTATCCAGGATAATTTTAATCTCGACCTGCTTTCGGATGAAATGGAAACCGAGCCGGTTCTCAACCTTCCGCTCCTATTTGGGGGCTTCAACATGGACGACCTGGTGGAGGTAATCGATGAGGGAGATTATGCCCTGGAAGATGAGGATGGGGAACGATATTACCTGGTCTATCCCGATACGATTTATTGGTTGGATGAAACAGTAGATTATGATACGGAACTGGATCAGGATGTAATCACTTTTATTCAGATGACGGTGTCTTCGGTCAATGAGCTGGCCATTAGAATGGCTCTTCAAATCTTCTTTGAGGATGAAAACCATGTGGTAATCGGATCATTATTCGACAATGGGGGGGTACTGCTTGAGCCTGCGCAGATTGACAGCGATGGTCAGCTAATAGAGGCCTCGGAAGATGAGAACAGTTCAAGCTTTGATACCGATAAAATCAACATATTGAATGATATCGCCTATTTGCGCGTCAGGGCAGGAATGCATGCCGCCAAGGGTGAAGAAGATTTTGTGAAGATTTATGCTTCTTACGCATTGAACTATGAGATTGCATTGACTGCCAATGCCAAAATTAATACCGGTGACTTAAACTGAGCAATATGAGTTTATCTATAAAGCCGTGGATCAGGGGGATAGCTACGATAGTCATATTCTTTACATTGGGAATATCTGTACAGGCCCAGGCCAATAACACCCTATATTTTATGAAGGGCGTGCCCCAGGCAAACCGTGTGAATCCTGCTTATCAGCCTCAATGCAAGTTCTATATTGGGATTCCCATGCTGGCACCAGCCATCTCAAATGTGTCATCCAACTCACTTGCATGGAACGACCTGGTATATCACAACCCTGTAAGGCCTGACTCCCTGATTACCTTCCTTCATCCGGAAGGCAGCAAGGAAGCTTTTCTGAATAATTTAAAGCCGGTCAACCTGGTAATATCCGATATTGGTTCTTCCCTGATTTCTTTCGGATTCAGAACCGAGGTGGGATTTTTCACGATGGATATCACCAGCCGATGGGATGGAAATGTATATATTCCCAGTGATCTGCCCAGGATGTTGATCAAGGGAGCTGGTGATGGGGAGAAATATGATCTGAATGGTATTGGAGCTGATCTCATGGCTTTCGATGAAATTTCGGTGGGTTGGTCTGGGCAGATTCTGGACAATCTTACCATAGGCGCCAGGGCGAAGCTTTTGTTTGGGATCGGAAATATCACCACCAAGAGTTCTAATCTTTCCCTGACCACTTCCACAGAGAACTGGCACTTGGTTTCAGACATGCAATTCAATGCTTCGCTTCCTTTTGCAGAAGTGACTTACGATGAGGACGGAATGATCGAGGACATTGAGATTGACGAAGAACTGAAGACCCCAAATTTTTCAACTATTTCCCAATATATGTTCAATGGTAAGAATCTCGGATTTGGCCTTGATCTGGGTGTGAATTACCGGCCCCTTCAGGAGTTGCAACTCAGTTTGAGCGTGGTCGACCTGGGATTTATCCAATGGAAAGATGAAGTGCATCAGCTTGACTACACAACGGAATATGATTTTACGGGTTTCGAGTTAAATCCATTTGAACTCTCCGATGATTATTCCTTTGGTGATTTCATCGACAGCTCTGTGAGTATGCTCTCTGACAGCCTTGCGAGCTTTGCGGAGTTTACACCTGGTACAGCCTATAGCAAAAGGCTTAATACCAAGCTTTACATTGGGATCTCTTACGATGTGACACCCAGTATCAATTTTGGATTGCTTTCAAGAACCGACTTTCTCAATGGAAGTGTGACAGAACAGGTAACAGCCTCAGCGAATTTTCGCACAAGCCGCGTGTTGAACTTCAGCCTTAGCTATTCCTATATGAGTAACTATTTCAGGAATATTGGAGCAGGCATATCCCTGAATGCAGGTCCGGTAAACCTTTATCTGGTTTCTGACAATGCCCTGAACGTATTATTCTGGCCCGATGATGCCAGGGCAGCAAATATATGGTTTGGATTCAACCTCCTGTTTGGATATAAGGATAAACCAGACCTCCCGCTGGTTCATTAGATTTTCCAGACTAAGTTCTTTTGATCTGCCTGGCCATATTGGTGGCAAAGACAAAATTATTCAGGGCTTCATTGTCTGTCTTTAGAATCTCGCTCCCGCTCCCTTCCCAGCATTTGCAGCCCTTGTAAATGAATACTACATTGTCGCCAATCTCGAGCACCGAGTTCATATCATGTGAGTTGATAATGGTGGTCATATCGAATTCCTGGGTTAGCTCTTTGATCAGGTTGTCAATCACAATTCCGGTTTCGGGATCCAGACCGGAGTTTGGTTCATCGCACAGGAGGTATTGTGGATTCAGGGCTATGGCCCGGGCTATGGCTATTCTTTTTTTCATGCCACCGCTTAGCTCCGATGGGAATAGCTTGTTTGAACTAGTAACTTTTACGCGCTCCAGGCAGAAGTTTACCCTATCCAGCTTCTCCGCCCTGCCCTGCTCGGTAAGCATATCAAGGGGAAACATCACATTTTCCTCCACGGTAAGCGAATCAAAAAGCGCGGCTCCCTGGAACAGCATTCCCATCTTTTTACGGATGCTTTGTTGTTCCCTTTCATTCATTTGAGTGAAATTCTTGTCGTCGTACCAGATTTCTCCCTGGTCCACTTTCACCAGCCCGACTATGGATTTAAGCAATACTGTTTTTCCGGATCCGCTACGGCCAATGATCATGTTGCATTTTCCCTGTTCAAAGGTCACACTCACATCATTCAGGACATGGTTGTCATTATAGCTCTTATATAGGCCCTTAACGCTAATCATTGGAGTATCAATCTGGTAAGGACAAGGTTTATCATAAGAATCAATATGCTGCTCTGGACAACCGCTTTAGTGCTGGCTTTCCCAACCTCTATGGCTCCGCCCTCTACATTGTATCCAAGGTAGGACGCGATAGAGGTAATAATTATGGCATAAAACACCACTTTGGTCAGTGCATAAGTAATGTAGTAAGGTTTGAAAGCATATTGGATTCCGTATATATAATCGGCTGGTGGAATTACATTGCCAAGAATACAGGCCAGGTAGCCACCGATGATACCAACAATCATGCTCAAAAGGCCAAGGATGGGGAAAAAGAAGGCTGCTGCAATCATCTTTGGCAGGATCAGGTAAGCTGCCGAATTGATCCCCATAACTTCCAGGGCATCGATCTGTTCGGTAACCCTCATCATACCAAGTTCAGAGGCGATGCTTGAGCCTACCTTACCGGCCAGGATAAGCGCCACCATGGTGGAGGAGAACTCCAGTAAAAGGGAATCACGGACCGTTAGTCCCACAAGGTACTTGGGAAGAATCGGATTTTCGATGTTGTAATTTGATTGAATGGTAATTACAGCCCCAACAAAGAGTGATACGATCACCACGATGGGAAAGGAATCTATACCTACCTTCTCTATTTCTTTCAAGGTCTGACGGTAGATAATCGAGGCTTTCTCAGGTCGGCTGAGGCTTCTCTTTATAAGCAGAAAGTAGGATCCTATGTGGTGTAGAATTTTCATTGGTCGATCAGATCGCGAAATATATCAAATATTGTATAAAACATGTCCCTGAAACACAGGATTATTTAAAAACCAGCTATATTTAAGAATAGCTAACATACAGAGAATAGATGAATACAAATAATTATTGCGTAATTATGGCTGGTGGGATAGGATCCCGGTTCTGGCCCCTGAGTAAAACTGAACGTCCAAAGCAGTTTCTTGATATCCTGGGAATGGGCAGAACCCTTTTACAGCAAACCTATGACAGGTTTATCCAGCTGATGCCTGCAGAGCAGATCTTTATAGTTAGCAACCTGGAATACAAAGAGCTGATTATAGAGCAACTGCCCGACCTTCCGGTGGATAATATTTTGCTTGAACCCCTGAGAAGAAATACGGCTCCATGCATTGACTATGCAAACTTTCGCATCCATCAGAAGAACCCGGATGCCAATATTGTGGTTGCTCCCTCCGATCATCTTATTGTAAAGGAAGCCGAGTTTCTCCAGTATGTTCAGGAAGGCCTCGATTTTGTTGATCAGAATAATGCCCTTCTTACCATGGGTATTGTTCCCTCGAGACCTGAAACAGGTTATGGCTATATTCAGTCCCTCCAGGAGAAGGTAAAGGATTATGAATCGACAGGCTTGCGGAAGGTTAAGACTTTTACCGAAAAGCCTGACCTGGAGCTGGCAAAGGTATTTATGGACAGTGGTGATTTTTATTGGAATGCTGGTATATTTTTCTGGTCCCTCACCAGCATTATGGAGGCCTTTGATAGGCATCTGCCGGAGATCCATTCTCTTTTCCTCGAAGGTGAAGGCCAGTATGGAACAGCAAGTGAAGCACAGTTTATTGAGAAAACATACAGCTCTTGCCGGAACGTCAGTATTGACTATGGAGTCATGGAAAAGGCGGAGAATGTCTATGTCCTGATTTCCGATTTTGGATGGTCTGACCTGGGTACATGGGGATCCCTCTATGAGCAGCTTGATAAGGATGACAGGAAGAACACTGTGACGGGAAAGAATGTATTTATGTACGATTCCTCGGGGAATATTGTGAATGTACAGGATGATAAACTGGTGGTCCTGCATGGGCTCGATGATTACATCGTGGTTCAGAATGACAACATCATCCTGGTCTGTCGTCTTGAGGAGGAACAGAAGATTAAGCAGTTTGTCAACGAAATAAAGGCGGAGCTCGGAGACGATATGTTATAGTATGGGGCCAAAGGGGTATGTAACTCCTGGCTCAGGATATTGCATTCGTCACTGCACCCAGCCTTTGGCTGGCTAAGGCTTCGTCGTCACATACCCCTTTGGCTATACCATAGCATCACCGAGCCGCAAAAGAAAGCAAGCCTCTCATCGCGAGGGGCTTTGATTTTTTTAAGACTTTCTTCCTTTTTCAATACAACTCACCAAATCCAGGTTGAGCGAGGAATGGCAAAGAGTTCGGGGTGGGGTCATAAAAAAAGCCGCATCGTAGAGATGCAGCTTTGATTTATGAGATTAGTTTCGCTGAGCTCGCTTGTTGCTCCCTAGTATTCCCAGAGATCGTGCTCCATGATGAAGAGCTCGTTCTTAATTTTGTCCGCTTCAAGCAGGATGTCCTGACCGGTTTTGTAGCTGGCCAGTTTCCTGTCTCCATAAACGTTTGATTCACCTATAATGGTGCTGGAAAAACGGCGCTGGAAAAAGAGATCATCAAAGGAAATGGATTGAGCATCATTGTTGGCATTGTACACTGCATTAGTGGCAAAGAGCCTCCTGCACTGGGGGAAGTGGACAATAAAGGGTATGCTCCTGGTGGGCTGGGGAAGGCGATCTCCAAACTCATTAAAAAGATTGAAATAAACCGGTGCTATGGCAACGATCCTCACCTGCATAACCGAGTGCTTCTTGTCGAAGAACCACTGTTCCTGGATCATAAACTGCCAGACATAACTGGTACCCTGCAACACATAATCAAAGGATCCGTCATCTTTACTAATCGTGTCTCCACCTGTCAAATTATAAATATCTGCAAGACTGGTGAGCTTTGAAAACGGGTCTTTCCAGCCGATATTAGGCAGATACTCGTAAGGGGTGATTTCCTCCGTTTTGATACCCTCCATAAGAAGGCCAAACAGGCTGTATCGGTCTCCACCCGACATCTTGCCCTCGATGGGGTAGCGGAGCGGGAAATTCATTCTCTGCCTCAGATCGATAGTGCGCCATACATCTTTAGCCCACATCACATCGGCCTCCCTTACATAGGGATAGGGAACCGGCTTTTTCTCCGGTATGATGGTCTCCTTGGTGTAAACATCCGTTGGAGGCTGTTGGTGCTTAGACATAAGCGGCGGACTTCCTTGAGTTTGGGTAGTGTTCACGTTCTGACCAGATGCAAGCATTGCAAATCCGCTTACAAGCGCCGCGCCAAATATTATCTTTCTCATCATCATTTTATCTCACAGTTATGTTAATTGGACTAAGTG
>JAOZLK010000177.1 GCA_029934875.1 Bacteroidales bacterium
TTTTTTGTTCCATCAGGCCGTCGTTAAAGTGGGCATCGTCTCTGGTGGAGTTTTTCGGGTGATAAAGGTGACAAACAATGGCCCTGTTTTTCATGGATTTCATTTTCAAACCTTTTGATTTCAGGCGCCATTCAATATCATGGTCCTCTCCTACCCCGGGCCGGACATAATCTTCGTCGAAACCGTTGACGCTTAGAAGATCGTCTTTCCTTATTCCCCAGTTACATCCGGATAGTTTTCTCTCCTTGAAATGCAGCTTGGAATAAGGCCAGTAAAGACCCTCCTTAGTTAGTGTGGAATCAGAAAACAGGAGCGAAAAGAAGCCCGGTGCTGAAGCCGGTTTTTTTTCATAAATGGCCCCCGTGGTTTTCTTTCCCAGCAGAACCCTTCGCCCGAAAAGGAACTCCCCGGCCTTCATGTTTTTTTTATACTCCTTCAGAAATTGCCGGTGCGGGATGCAGTCGGCATCGATAAATACCAGCGTGTCCCCGCTGGAAATGCGGACTGCTTTATTAAGCATGGTGGTCTTTCGAAAACCAATTTTTTCCTCCTGGTCCACATGAAGAAGGGGAAAGAAATAGTTTCCTTTTGTAGAATCCAGGAAAGATTGAGTTTTAGGATTATTATTATCCTCGGCAACAATCACTTCAAAATCTGTAAAGCTTTGCCTGTTGAATGCAGCAAGAAGAATCTCCAGGTTTAAGAGCTTGTCATAATATGCGATTATTACAGATATTTCCATTCCAGGATCAATTTCGTGCAAGTTAAGAAATTACTTTTCCTTAGGGCTTAGGGTAAAAAGCTTGTTTGAAAAGGAGAGCCATTCCGGCTCAAAATCAAAGCCCGAATCGCCATTATTTACTATAATGGGCTTATATTTTAGATAGTGCTTTTTAATAATTTGATCCTTTGGGTCTCTTATAAAGAAGAAAATGCCGGGTGTAAGCAACTCACTTAATCCACCGGATTCGGCAACTACCACACCCCCTTCAAGTTGATCCGCAATCAGACTGAAAGCCTCCCCCAGGTCTTTCTGCTTTGCCATGATGAGATAGACCTTCTTTGCTCCTGCCTGTAATAGCAGGGAACTGTCTTTCAGGCTGTGGCCCCGCTCTTCAGCAACAAGGAAATCACCAGTCTTGCTGATTAGCACTAAATCTTCATTAAGATCATGAATATGAGGAGATACCTTAATACCAATTACTGTAGTTCTTTCAGATAAATGGCGGATGATGTTTGAGGCGAAAGTTGTTTTGCCAACATTGCGGCCGTTGCCTGCGATGAGAATCATATTGGGAATATGCCATTTCATGATTCTGACAGCTAAAAGAGAAATAATTTTATGCTGGCCATCAATAAAACAACGGAAAGGGTATAACGAAGGTAGTTTTCCCCAATACGGAAGCTTCCCAGCCAGGATCCCAGCAGCCCACCCAGCAATCCGGCCATAACCATATACATAAGCTGGATTTCAGGCATTTCATTTTTTAATATAAACCCACTGACCCCTGCAATGGAATTTACCAGGATAAAGACAGCTGAAACAGCTGCTGTTTGTTTCACTGTTGCCCATCCAAGCAAGATTATAATAGGGCTGAGAATAATACCCCCACCAATACCAATAAGGCCGCTGAAGAAGCCAAGAAATGCACCGATAATAAGGGCATGGTAGATGTTTATCTCTTTCAGAACGCCCTCACCCTTTCTGACTTTAATGAGCATACGGCCGATGGCAAAAAGCAGAAAGACACCCAGAATGATTTTATATATCCTGGTATCGATACTGAAAGTTCCTCCCAGAAAAGCAAAAGGGATGGATGTGATGATGAAGGGCCAGAGGAGTTTTAGTTTGAAATGCCCGTTCCTTGTGAAGGAAATAAATGCAATGGAAGAAACGAAAATATTCAGGATCAGGGCTGCCGGTCTCATCATTTCCGGAGCAAAGCCAAGTAAAGCCATAAAAGCAAGGTAACCACTTGCCCCTCCATGGCCAACGGAAGAATACAATATGGCAATCAGGAATATACCCCCTAAAAATAAAATATCTGTCATCTTTCTCCTTTCCAATTCATCCCGTATTAATTTGCGGGAATCGGGAGGACAAGCTGTTTCCGGCTTATCCCATAGGTCGCCATTCCATCCAGCAGGAATGACGGCTCGAAGCTTATTAAGAACACAAAGTTGTGAAAATAAAAGTTAATTATTCAAAATACCTGCAAGTAAAATGTATGAAGCAGGGCCAGTTTGGGCCGGAAGTATGTCCCCCTTCATGCTGTCGGAAGGCTATTTCTCCATCTGAAAGGGGAAGACTTCATATCGACGAAATATAGGGATTAAACATTTGAGGATGTTTATTGTTTTTAATGGATCGGAGCACCAATTTATATAACAATATTTGAAGTAGCTGCCTTGCCTCTGTCCGGCTGGCCATACGCAGCCCTCATCATTGTTATTCTCCTCCTGCTTTACATCATCAGAAAGTATGAAAAGAACCTGCAGGAAGAGAAACTTCGGAACGAGAAAAGCCGGGTACTGAAAGCAGAGTCTGATTTTACCAAGACCCGGAAGGAATACCTGGAAGTACTGGATAGTCTGCAGGATGGTTATGTGGAAACGGATAAAGACGGGATCATCAGCCATGTGAATCTTCCTTTCCTGGGAGAGTTGGGTTACAGTTCAGGGGAGGAGGTCGTTGGCAAACGTTTTTGGGATCTTACCCGGAAGAAATATGCAAAAGATGTATCCGCTAAGTTTGAAGCTCTGTTGGAGACCGGTCTTGCCCCGGAGCGTTTTGAGACTGGTTTTTACGGAAAAGATGGCAGGCATTTTATCGGGGAGGTAGCGCTCTCGCCTATTCTTGATCAGGAGCTAACTGTTGGGACGAAGGCCACAATCAGGAACAGTACTCAGAGATTTGAAGCGGAAAGGGAAATGGCTGTTCAAAAGGACTTTCTTGATGAACTTCTTCAGCAAACCCCGGTTGCGGTTGTAATCATTGCTACGAACCGCAAAATTTCGTTTGTAAACGCCTCTTTCGAAGAGCTTTTCGGCTATGCTTCTCGGGAAGCCATCGGCGAAAGGCTGGAAAATCTTTTGTCCTCCCCGGAAATTCAGGAAGAACTGAAAGAGTGTTCAGCTAACTACCAGGATGAGCGGATATTTCTGAGTGGCCGTCGGAAGACTAAGGGGGGGGGTCTGACTGATGTGGAGGTGTTTGCACAGCGCTTTTTTGTGGGCAGTCGAAACTATGGACACCTGGTATTTTACAGCGATATTTCCCTGAGGGTGAAGGCTGAAGAGGTTTTAAGGATGGCCAGGGACCTTGCTGAGCGCGACCTGGAGATGGGCCGGGAAATGCAGTCGGGCTTTTTCCCACAAACACTTCCAGCTTTACCTGGTTGGGATGTATTCACCTATTTTAATGCGGCCCGGCAGGTATCGGGTGATTTTTATGATGTGTTCCCCATAGGTAATCAAGGCTACCATGGCTTTGTAGTTGCAGATGTATGTGACAAGGGGGTGGGGGCGGCACTGTTTATGGTACTCTTGCGATCACTTATACGCTCCTATAGTGAGCAACACCAGGAAGAAAGAGGGGTGGACAAATTGTTGCATCAGATTGCTGTTAAAGTAAATCGTTACATCGTTGAAACCCACGGGCAGTCCAATATGTTTGCCACCCTGGTATTGGGGATTCTGGACCCGGCTACAAACCGACTTTCTTATATCAATGGCGGACATGACGCACCGCTTTTACTGGATACGAGTGGGAATATCCGGAAAGTGCTGGAGCCAGGCGGTCCCGCTTTTGGCTTCACAACTGATTTGCCCTTTGAAATCGATGAGCTTGAATTTCTGCCGGGTGAGCTCCTGGTCGCTTTTACTGACGGACTTACAGAGGCGAAAAATTTAGCTGGCGACTTCTATTCTGATGAGCGCCTCTTAAAGGAAGTGGCTAGATCCTGGCCATCGGCCTTCAGCACAGTGAAGCATCTGGAGGTGGATGTCAGGTCACACATCGGGAAGCAGGATCAGTTTGATGACATCACCCTGCTCGCTTTGCGCAGATGCCTGCCGGGTGAGACCCCTAGCCACCGCTTCAGTCGAAAAGCAGAGCTGACTAATCTACCCCTGTTCAGAAATTTCGTAGTGGAAGCCTGCCAGCATATGGGAGTGGATGTCGCGATCACTGAAACCTTTCGCCTGGCAGTCGACGAGGTATGTTCTAACCTGATTACCCATGGGTATAAGGATTTAGAAATTGGGGAAATTGGCCTGCTCGTTAAGCAAATGAAAAATGAAATAGTAGTAGAGGTGGAAGACAGCGGGCATCCCTTTGATACCGGAACCGTTGAGGTCCCTGAGCTGGGAAACGACATTACTGAACGGAAAATTGGCGGATTGGGAGTATTTCTTGTGAAAGAGATGGTGGATGAAATGAGCTATGAGAGCATGGAGGGCCGGAATTTCCTGTCCTTAAAAATGAGATGTTAGGAACATGGTGTAAACTTAGATAAGAGAAGATGAAGATAGAGTTGAAAGATATTAATGGTGTTGCTGTTGTGAGTATTGTTGGGGAACTGGATGCCTTAAGCGCATCAGAACTCACCGGCTTCTTTGAGTCCCGGGTGGGAGACTCTTACATTAATTTAGTAACTGACCTGGAGGGTCTGAGCTATTCCAGCTCTGCGGGTATTCGAATATTTCTTGGTCTGGCCAGGTCATTCAGGCAAAAGGGCGGAGATCTTCGCATTGCTGCGGTCATGCCCCCCGTGGAGAAGATTTTTAAACTGAGCAAATTCGACCGGATTGTGAAAGTTTTCCCATCCGTGGAAGATGCTGTTACTAGTTATGATGAATAATAGGATGATATGACGAAAACGAAGAAAAAGGTAGCCTTGGTTATTGGGTCCGGGGCCATTAAATGTGCAGCTTCAATTGGAATGTTCCAGGTGCTTGAAGAAGAGAACATTGAGGTGAATCTGGTAGTGGGATGTAGCGGGGGTGCCATCTATGGAGTTGGGATTGCAGCAGGAATGCCTCTGGATGAAATTCAGGAGTTGTCAGATAACACCTGGACAAAAGATTTGATGCAGGACTACATGGTGAACCTGAAGGCTTCAAAAGATGGTAGTCTTAAATTTAATGAAAGGAGCGGCCTGGTTAATGATACTTATCTGAATGAGAAACTCAAAAATATTTCTGGAGGAAGATTATTCTCAGATCTAAAAATACCCCTTGTAGTTGTTGCCACTGATATGGTGGATGGCGAACCTGTGGAGTTAGTGGAGGGTGATATTTTTTCTTCGGTTCGCGCCAGCCTGGCTATTCCCATGATATTTCCTCCCTGGGAAGTTAATGGGCGATTACTGGTGGACGGTGCTGCTTCAAATCCCCTGCCCATTGATGTTGCCATACAAAATGGTGCAGATGTTGTTTTGGCCATGGGATTTACCATCGATTACCGCAAGCGTTTTCGTTCTCTCACCGCTGTTCAGGAACAGATGACCAGCATTTATATGAATAATATTTTCAAAAATGCTTACGCCTTTCATAACCTGGCCCATCACTCGGAGATATTCCCTATCATTCCCGAGTTTGACAGTACAATATCCATGTTCGACATACATAAGATGCCTCATATTATTGAAAGGGGTAGAGGCGCCACACTTGAGCAACTTCCCCATATTAGGCGCTTGTTGAAAGATTAGGATTTCCCGAACTCAATAAGTCCTCCGGCATTAGAATTTTAAGCTATATTTAAGTCTCATCAATTCAGATATAGTATGGAAACTTTGGCAAGAAACACACGAATCGTATTAAGACTTTTGCTTGCGGTAATTCTTTTGGTATCTGGCTATAATGCCAACGCACAGCAAGGAAAGGTTGAAGCAGAGGGAGATCTGATCTGGTCAGATGAGTTTGAAGGTACAGGGGAGCCGGATGCCAGCAAGTGGGAACGGCAGGAATACAACAGGAGAAATAATGACAATGGCCCCGATGGCTGGTGGAGCAAGGAGGATTCTTACCTGGATGGAAATGGGAATCTTGTTATTCGTGTTCGGCAAATTGACAATAAGAATGATGATAATGATTCCTTTGATTACAGTGTAGGAGCCCTCAGGACCAAGGGTATATTTGAACAGTTGTATGGAAGGTTTGAAATCAGGTGCCAGTTGCCGACCCAACCTGGTTGGTGGGTGGCATTCTGGATGATGCAGGGAAATGTCGGATCGGTTGGTAACGGAGCTGTCGATGGTGTGGAGGTGGATATTATGGAAGGATTTGGATGGACCGATCTCATTAATTATGCTTTTCATTGGGATGGATATGGCGAAGAGCTTAAAAGCACTGGTAAGAAAATCACACCTGCTGGTATCCGCGAGGGCTTCCATACTTTCGCCCTTGAATGGTACCCGGAGAAATATATATTCTTTATCGATGGAGAGGAGACCTGGAGAACAGAGGGCGGGGGTGTATGCAACCAGGCGGGTTATATTAAAGTAACCGGGGAGATCTCAAGCCAGGATTGGGCCATTAATAACTGGTGGGCCAATGACCCTGCGGATGCAACTTACCCCGATTCCTTCCTGGTGGACTATGTCCGGGTATACGAAGTTGGAGATTACCAGTACCCTGCCAGTACGAAGATGCTGCCTGGTGCTGAATCGCATGAAATCTATCCGAATCCTGCCAGGGACCAGATTGTGGTCGAGTGGGATCCACTATTGTATTAGGACCTACCCGATATTTCCATTGTAAATGTTTCGGGTCAGACCAAAAGAACCTGTACAGAGGTGGAGAATGGTTTCAGCCTGACTGTGGCTGATCTGAGCAATGGATTTTATTGTCTTGCGATGCAACGCGACGATAGGATTGATTACCGGAAGTTTATTAAGGAATAATTTTTAAATTGCAGAATGCATTTTACAAGTAGATACAATCTAAGCTGAACAATTATGGAAAACCAATCCCGACGCAGATTTATTAAACACACATTTATGGGAGCGGCAGGTCTTGCTACCATGCCTCTTCTTCAGAGTTTTAAAGCAGGTGCAAATGACACCATCAGATTTGGAATTATCGGACTTGGTCAACAGGCCATGAACCTGATGATGGGTTTTGCCAGGATTCCGGGAATAGAGATTGTGGCTGGTGCCGACGTTTACGGCGTAAAGCGTGATCGCTTTACCCAGCGAATGAAAAAGTTTTACCAGGATAAGGGTGTATCGGTTGAGGTAAAAACCTATAAAAATTACCAGGAGATACTGGACAGAAAAGATATTGATGCGGTCGTAATTGCCACCCCCGATCACTGGCACGCGCTTATGGCCATTGATGCATGTAAGGCGGGTAAGGATATTTACCTTGAGAAGCCCATTACCTTTACGATTAAAGAGGGTCTGGCTGTCGTCAAGGCCGTTCGTGAGAACAATGTGATTCTTGGAGTGGGGAGCCAGCAGAGATCCGACCACAATTTCCAGCATGCTGTCAATATGGTACAGGAAAGTGCCCTTGGCGATCTGAAGAATATCAATGCTTATGTGGGCCCTGCACCTGCGCCCTACAACCTGCCTGAAGAGCCTATTCCAGCCGATCTGGACTGGAACCAGTGGACGGGTCCGAATCAGTATGTGCATTATAATTCAAAATTGAATCCCCCGGTATCTATCGATCCTCCTGTCAATGAGAAGTACTGGGCCCAGTGGCGTTACTTTAAGGAAACCGGTGGTGGTTTTACCTGTGACTGGGGAGCGCACAATTTTGACATCGGACAATGGGCACTTGGAATGGACCGTAGTGGCCCGGTTGAGATTATCCCTGCAGGTTTTATTGAGACCGAACACCTGACCTATGTTTATGAAAATGGTGTGACCATGTCAAACAAACCATGGGATGAAGGGAAGACCCGCGGAATCAAATTCTACGGGAGCGATGGCTGGATAGAAGTTTCCCGTGGAAGGTATGCAGCTTCTGATGACTCTCTGCTTCCTGCCGGGTACAATGACAAAAACAAGGGACTTAAATATGAATCAGGAACCTCTCACCTGGATAATTTTGTGGAATCCGTAAGGGC
>JAOZLK010000003.1:0-18193 GCA_029934875.1 Bacteroidales bacterium
ACTTGGATGGTATTGATGCTCCACCGATCAACAGGGGATCAGGAACAGTTTTATAGAGCGTTGAGAACACTTCTCCATTCTTCAGAACCTCAAGGTCACAACCATAAGTATTGTAACCCACATTCTGATTATATGCATTGTTATGCCAGAGGGGTATTCCCTGATTATCAAGACCCAGATAGAAGGTCAGATCTGTCCCATCCACGGCAGAAGGACCAAATCCTTCCAGCTCCTGAACGCTACCAGTTCGACCCATAATGCTCACATTACCACTGGCATCCAGGTCAAAGCCATGAATATCTGTTCTGTCTGAAGATATGGAGTAGCCCCATCTCTCTTCTCCCGATCTCAAATCCAATGCTGCCACAAAAATCCCCTTACCCAGAATGTTTTCCAGGGGTCGGCCGGCCACAGTAAACTGGTCGCCACTAAATTTTCCGGCCAGGTACAATAGCTCTTCCTTCCAGGCGATTGCATCCCACTCCATCGAGGCAGTAAATTCCTCGCTATCAGTACCCTTTTTTTTATTATCATAAGCCTCATCTTTGTTCTCAAGAGGACTGATCCACACTGGCTTTCCCTCGGCATTGATTCTGAAAGCAAACATATTGGAGAATCCTGCACCATCGGCATAATCTATCTTCACCTCTCCAAGGCCGAAATGCCCGGTGGAAGTGGCACCCACCATCACCACATCACCATCGGAAAGAGCTATCCCTTCGGAAATACCGCTGAATCCATCAAAATCGGATCCTTGAAGGCTTCCCTCCAGCACCCACTCCTTTCTGAACTCAGGGTTAAGCTTTAAGGCAAAAACGCCCTGACTATTGACCATTCTACCCAGAGTATCGCCGTCGATAACAGGGGCTCTGTCCCCCTGCCAGTTACCACTAATGACCACAGTCCCATTTGAAGTGGGCATAATTCTTAAGTCCTGATAGTAGCCAAATTCGGAGTCCCTCTCATCAAAGCCTGCTGTAAACACTCCTGTCAGATCCAGGTTACGGTCATACCTGAGGACATACATATAATCGCCCAATTCTTTTCCAATTATTCCGTATCCTACTAAGTTATAAGGCTGATAAGAGACCCCGGCAAGGAAAAGGTCACCGCTTTCGGGATCCATCATTGCCCTGGAATTGGGATACTGTGAGGGATCCAGATTCCATATGGGTACAATTTTTTCAAACTGACACAGGTCGTTATACTTTGCAATAAACTCAAGGCGGTTGGCAGCATTAATAGGAATGGGATTCCCGTTGGCAATTACATCCTCTGATGCACTACCGACAAGGGTTAGTCCGCCTTCCATTGAAAAGGCTGATGGGATTATATTGGTCCCGCTGATTGCAGCAGATGTAAGGGGATTACCCATTTTATCATAGCGGATAAAATAGATATTCGAGAAATCACTTACAAGCTTGTCGCTGAGTAAGGGGTGGTTAACCGTTGTGCCTTGAAAAGCCCCGCCAATCCAATAAAAGTTTTCCGGTCCCGATTGCACCAGCAAAGGAGCTGTGGGAAATCCGGTTAGGTTGATCAAATCTGAATTAGCGGTTACCAGACCCGGATTCTGTCCGAAAACTGCCAAAAATGATGTTAATATCAATATCAGGGTAATGCTCTGTCTCTTCATCATACTAAATTTAGTTTACTGTTCAATCATATCGTATACCTATCACAATGATGTCATCCACCTGTTCTTCATCCTTCATCCAGTCCTTAAGCTCTTTGTCGAGCATGATCTGCTGATCTTCCATGGTCGCTGAACTAATTCGCTGGAGCAGTCGCTTGAAAGGACGAGCCTTATATTTGCCTCCTTTTTCGCCACCAAACTGATCGGGGAATCCATCTGAGAACAGGTAGAAAACATCGCCCTTATTTAACTGAATCCTGTGATTTGTGAATGGCCGCTCCTCGATCACATGATTTCCTACTGGCATTTTATCAGCCTTATACTCGATCAATTCACCATCCCTGATCATCACAAGGGGGTTATATGCTCCCGAATATTCCAGAATATTGAGCTGCCTGTCGAAAACCACAAGTGCTATATCCATTCCATCCATGGCCTGGCTGTCCTTATGGGACATAGCATTAATTATGTAGCTTCTGAGCCGGTCAAGAATCTCGGATGCCTTAAGGATTTCGTCCTTGTTTACAATCTCATTTAGAAAAGTTAGGCCCAGAAGACTCATGAAGGCACCCGGAACACCATGTCCGGTGCAATCGGCCGCACATAAAATTACCCGGTCATTTTTCTCCTCTACCCAGTAGAAATCGCCACTCACTATATCCCTGGGCTTAAAAAAGATAAAATGTTCGGGTAGGTATTTTTCAAGGGTCAGCTGGCCGGGTAGTACTGCATGTTGAATTCGACGTGCATAGTGTATACTATCGGTAATTCCCTTATTCTGATCTGCAATCCTGTCCCGCTGGGCCTCAATTTCCACCTTTGCATCTTCAATCTCCCTGGTGCGCTCCTTAACCCTGGTTTCCAGGATTCTTTTCTCCCTGACCAGCTGGCGTTCCCTGTATTTTATATAGACATAAATGATCCCGAGACCAATGAAAACAAGCAGTATAATGAACCAGAATCTCTCCCAGACGGGAGGTTTGATGGTGAATGCAAAGGTGGCATCTTCGGTGGTGGCAATGCCATCCAGGTTGTAAGCCTTGACCCTGAACACATAAGATCCACTTGGTATTTTTCTATAGGTAGCGGTGCGGGCGGTTCCGGGCGGCGACCAGGAATCGTCCAATCCCTCGAGGAAGTAAGAGAAGCTGTTCTTTTCAGGAATAGTGGTATGAATACCTGAAAACTTGAACTCCAGGGTACTCTCTTTAAAGGGAATCAAAGGCGGAGCATTCGGATTTTTCCGGTCGGCAATGAAGGCTTCTCCATGCACTGTCGGTGGATGCAGAATCAGATGGGGGGCCTGCAAATCAATAACATCGTATTTGGGTTTATAATGAACCAGGCCATCAACAGTTCCAATCCACAGATCATAGGCCTCACCCCTGCAAATTGCCCTTTCATTGGTTTCAAGGGGATAGAATCCATCAACATAGCCATAGTACTTTGAGCTGCCACTTATAATATCCATTCTTTGCATTCCCCGTTCTGTTCCTATCCACAGGGAAGAACTGTCTGAAAACTCCACAAAATAAGTTGTGTTGGACGAAGGTCCGGACTCAAAGCTGTACTTTTCAATTTTAACAGGCTCTCCAAAGGTCATTTTGGAAAGCCCATGATCCGTGGCTATCCATAAATTTCCCTCAAAATCAGAAACCAGGTCAAGGCAAACATTGGAAGAAAGATTGTCATCGGTGGTATAATTCTCCACATGATTTCCTTCCATATCAAAAACGGATATCCCTCCTTCTGTGGCACAGTAAATAAAACTTCCAACCTGTTCCAGGTCATTAACCCATTGATCGGCAATCTGGTCCATCCCATCAGGAATGGTTACTTCCCCATTTTTCAGGATAAGTAAGCCACTATCGGTGGCACACCAGAGTTCATTTCCTTCCGTGTACCAAAGGCTGAAAAATCGCCTTAAACTACCATCATCATACAAACCATTAAGAAGTTTTGACCGAACTTCTTTACCGTCGTAATACAATAAGCCATGATCCGATCCAATAAAAATATTCCCAAACCTATCCTCCGCAAAGGAGAGTGGCATATCCTCTCCCTCCCGAAAACCTGTGTTCTTCCCCATATTGAGAAAGACCCCGTCGGAAATATAACCCAGGTGTTTATCCAATCCACACCAGATGCGGCCCCTGAAGTCTGAAAATAGCGAATAAACGTGATTGTCAGGTAGCCCGGTAGCCATATTCCTTATCTCAAAAATAGCCCTTCCATATTTACTGGCTCCACCCTGCGTTGCCATCCAGATATTCCCGAATTTATCTTCAATAAGGTCATAAACCCAATCATGAGCCAGACCCTTTTCCTCGTTGATAAGCGTGAATTTATCTTCATCATACAGCCAGATTCCTTCCCCAAACCTGATCCATATCCGATGATTGCTATCCTCAAAAAAGGAGGTTATCACAGGGACATCTCCTTCACCTGGGACAAGATGTTTGAATAGCCCATTCTCATAAATGAAAAGTCCCTTGTAGTAGGTCCCGCACCATATCCGTCCCTTATGATCAACCATAAGAGAAACCACGACACTATCTGTCAATCCTTCATTGCTACCCATAGAGTAAGATCCCTCTCCTGTGTTGACCCTGATTCCATGGTACTGTATGGCATAAAGAATGTTACCATTTAAATCCTCGACAATGTCCCAGATTATCTCCTTTTCTTCATCCTTCCTGTAGTTAAAGGGATCTTCAAATATGGTCAGCCCTGGGAAGGGGCCAGTAGCCACATGTACCCAACCCCTGGAATCAACAAACATCTTTTCAATTGAGTTATCGGTAAGGGCTTCTCCTTTTGAATAAGAAACTATTGTATCCCTAGTTATCACCGATAAGCCATAGGCCGATCCGGCCCATACATTGCCATCCTTATCCTCAATCAATTGGTCAATACGCTTGTTAACAAGTCCATCATCCTCTGTCAGTGACTTGATCCGGCCATTTTCCAGGATCGAAATACCACCCTCTGTCCCAAACCATAAATGGCCGGTACTGCTTAGCATCATGCAATTCACATAATTGTTTATCAGTCCATTGGAGGCATTAAAATACTCGAATTCATATCCATCGTAGCGGGCTGCCCCCATCTGTGTAGCAAACCAGATATAACCATCTTCATCCTGAACTATGCTGCTCACAGTTGTCTGAGGTAAGCCATTCTGAATGGTCAGATTGGAAAAGGGAATCTTCTGCGCGTGTGAGGGGATCAGGAGGGCAAAAAGAAGGGAAATGAAGGTGAAATAATTCCTGACCATATCTTTGATACTTTTTCTAACTTGCAAAACCAGCATTCAAAATCAATTTATGAAAAAATACCTGCTATTTTTTTTAATGTTATCAATATTAACAAACTGTACGAATCCTGAGGGAAGGTCATGGATCATACCGCTTACCATCGATGACACACTTCTGGATTATACGCCAGAGCAGTTGGAAAGTTTCCAAAAGAGGAGATCAACTTTACTGGACAAAATGGAGCATGGTTTTTTGATCCTTAAATCCACTGATCAAAGGAGCCGTAACCGCCACGAATTTCGATGCACCAATTACTTTTACTACCTGACAGGATATGCCTCATACGGAAGCTACATGATCCTTGCAAAACAGGATGCCGGCCAGTTCTTTCTATCAAAACCCTTTACCAATATCCGAATGGAGATATACGATGGAGGACAGCCTACTGCTGGTGAGATTCTGGACCTCTACCATCCCGACAGTGTGCTTTCATACGATGAAATGAGGATGATGCTTGGACATATTGTCAACTCAGGGAGTCCGGTTTATGTGGACTTTAAAAACCACGAACTCATGGATGATCTGAATAAACTGACGGAGGGACATCCAAAGCCTGAACTCCTGAACGCGGCAACGATGCTTGATGAAATGCGTGTCATCAAAGATCCCCTTGAAGTAGCCCGCTTACAAAAGGCATGCAATATTACTGCCAGGGCCCTCACCAATGTTATGAATCGCTGTGAGCCTGGAAAGCATGAATATGAGATGGAAGCGGTGATTGAGGGAACCTTTCTTGAATATGGATCAGCCATGCCCGGGTTTCCTTCCATTGTGGGTTCCGGACCAAACAGCACCACCCTGCATTACGAACCCAATACAAGACTGATGGAGGACGGAGACCTCCTCTTAATGGATATCGGGGCCGATTACGGCTATTATACTGCCGATATTACACGTACCATTCCTGTAAACGGAAAGTTTACTACAGAGCAGCGAACCATCTGCCAGCTGGTGCTGGATGCGCAAAAGGCCTCCATCGAGCAACTGAAGCCCGGCATGGGCATCCGGGATGGGCACCTTGCTGGCAGAAAAGCAATGAACGAGGGCCTGGCACAACTTGGATTAATCAGCGATCCTGAATCTGAGTGGCAAGTTGAGTTTTACTGCATTCATGGCACATCACATTACCTGGGTATGGATGTACACGATGTGGGGGACTACGAAATCAATCCCCGACTGAGCGATGAGGACAGTACAGGCAAATACAGGTCGGGCCGAATCCTTGAACCCGGGATGGTACTGACCATAGAACCAGGTATCTACATAAGGGAAAATGGACTTGAGCAGGCATTCGACATGTTTGCCAATGAAGCTGACTCAAGTGAAATAGCAGCATTCATCGAAAGCGTAAGCCTCATCTATGAGCAATACGAGAACATAGGGGTCCGCATCGAGGACGATATACTGATCACAAAGGATGCTAACCTGGTACTCTCAAGGTATGCCCCTAAAGAGCCGGACGATATTGAGCAATTAATGAGGTAGGAGGTCCCTAGTCCTCAACAACTTTCACTGAGATAATCTTGTCTCCCTGGCGAATGTCATCGATGACTTCCACTCCCTCATAAACCTTTGCAAAACAGGTATGATTCCTGTCCAGGTGGGCAGTGTTGGTACGGGAATGACAGACGAAAAACTGGGATCCACCGGTATTCCTTCCAGCATGAGCCATAGAAAGCACCCCACGGTCGTGATACTGGTTATCTCCGTCCAGTTCACAGTCGATATTATAACCGGGTCCGCCAGCTCCTGTTCCGTCGGGACAACCACCCTGAATTACAAAATCGGGAATGACCCTGTGGAAAGTAAGACCATCATAATAGCCATCCTTGGCAAGCTTGATGAAATTTTCAACAGTTCCGGGAGCATCCTTGTCATAGAACTCGAGCTTCATGACACCTTTATCGGTATTTATCTCTGCTTTTTTCATTGTATTCTGTTTTTTTTATTGAAGCACGAAATTAACAAAATTTCCTCAATCTGCACCTGCCCTTTGCACTGAGAACTAAGTACTGAATACTGAGTACTGTTTACTGAGTACTGAATACTGAGAACTGTTTGAGTACTGAGAACTATCCCCTTCGTACTAACTATGACGTGATTCCAGGATTTTCGCCACATCCTCCAGGGCAAAGCCCTTTGCGGTGAGCAGAACCATAAAGTGGTACATCAGGTCGGCAGCTTCATTGAGGAAGAGCTCGTCGTTGTCATCCTTCGACTCGATCACCAGTTCCACAGCCTCCTCCCCTACTTTCTGGGCAATTTTATTAATACCCCTTGCAAAGAGCTTGGTAGTGTAGGAATTTTCAGGCATATCCCTTTTCCTTTGCTGAATCAGGCTCTGCAGGGCAGTGAGAAAATCAAGCTCCTCAGTGTTAATTTCGTTGAAGCAAGTATCACTACCGGTATGACAAACCGGACCGGCAGGCTCCGCTTTAATCAGCACCGTATCATGATCACAATCTTTCAGAATCTCTTTTACATACAGGAAGTTACCACTTTCCTCACCCTTGGTCCAAAGGCGGTTCTTGGTACGGCTAAAAAAGGTAACTTTCCCCTCCTTTTTGGTTTTCTTATATGCCTCTTTATTCATAAAACCCAGCATCAGTACGCGATTGGACTTTGAATCCTGAATAATGGCCGGAATAAGACCGTCCAACTTGCTATAATCCATTTTATCTGATATTTATATGATTCTGTTTCAAATATGACTTCAACTCTGGAATGGGAATCTCATTGTAGTGAAAAATACTTGCCGCCAGGGCGGCATCAGCCTTCCCTTCCTGGAATACTTCCACAAAATGATCCTCCTTGCCGGCACCTCCTGAAGCAATGACAGGTATGGAAAGCTTTTCTGAAAGGGTTTTGAGTGCCTCGCAGGCATATCCATCTTTTGTCCCATCGTGGTTCATAGAGGTAAACAGGATCTCACCTGCCCCCCGTTCCTGGGCTTCATGTGCCCAGCTAAACAACTCTTTATCAGTGGGGATTCTTCCACCGTTCACAAATACGGTCCACTTTTCATCCTTAAATTGTGCATCAATGGCTACCACAACAAACTGATTCCCAAAACCTCCTGCAATCCGGTCAAGCAGGTCCGGATCTCTGACAGCCGAAGAGTTGATGGAAACCTTATCAGCTCCGGCAGATAACAAAATCCCGGCATCACTCACATGGTTGATTCCGCCTCCCACTGTAAATGGAATATTAAGGTGCTCGGCAATCCTACCCACCAGGTCGGCAAAGAGCTTCCTCCCTTCGTGGGTGGCAGTTATATCGAGGTAGACCAACTCATCAGCACCTTCCTGTGCATATTTGGCACCCAGCTCCACGGGATCACCCACGTCAACCACATTCTCGAAATTTATTCCCTTAACAGTCATTCCGTTACGGATATCCAGGCAGGGTATAATCCTTTTAGCCAGCATGTTTAGCTGTTATTTAAAATATAATTCTCCAATTCTTTCAGGGGGATCCTGTTTTCATAAATTGCCTTCCCCACGATAACACCATCGATCCCGGATTCATCCAGTTTTTCAATCTGATCCATTTTACCAATTCCGCCGCTGGCAATTAAATTCAGCGATCCCAGCTCGGCTTTTATTTCATTATAGCTTGAGAAGGAAGGCCCTTCCAGCATTCCATCCAGGGCAATGTCGGTGCATATGGCTTTCCTGATCCCCTCATCCATATAAGAAGAAAGAAAATCACTTAGTCCAAGTTCTGTTTCCTCCTCCCAGCCAGATATAGCAATGCTTCCATCCCTGAAATCTGCTCCCAGGATGATGCGGTCCGGACCATATTTCCGGAGCCATCCCATAAAAAGCTTACGATCGCTTACCGCTATGCTCCCCCCTGTAACCATGTGTGCACCCGATTCGAATACGATATGCAAATCTTCGTTGCTGCGCAATCCTCCCCCGGCATCAATCACCAGGGAGGTATGGGAAGCGATTTTTTCCAGGAGACGGTGATTCACAACGCGTTTCTCCCTTGCACCGTCAAGATCCACCAGGTGAAGCCGCTTTATGCCATGGTCCTCAAATTTCAGGGCCATATCCAGGGGATCCCCGTATTCTTTTTTCTGAGAGTAGTCACCCTGCTTAAGTCTCACACACTTACCATTAATCACATCGATGGCCGGAATAATCTCAATCATAGCTTAAGAAAATTTGACAGGATTTCCTGTCCGGGTCCACCACTCTTTTCGGGATGAAACTGGGTTGCATAAAAGTTTCCTTTTTGCATGGCTGCACTGAAAGGTACGATATAGTTGCATACCGCAGCACTATCCTCGCATTCAGGAACATAATAGGAATGTACAAAATAGACATAGCTGCCCAGAAGTGATTCCGGGAACAACTCGCCCGATAAGCGATCCAGGCTGTTCCAACCCATATGTGGAACCTTCAGCTCATGGGCAGGAAACTGTTTTACAGGCTGATCAAAGATTCCAATGCAGCTTGTATCTCCCTCCTCCGACCACTGGCACATCAGCTGTTGCCCCAGGCATATACCAAGAACAGGCTGAGTCAAACCGGCAATCAGTTTATCCAGTTCCCTCTCCCTCAGGTAGGCCATGGTAGAGACAGCTTCCCCAACGCCGGGAAAAATAACCCTTTCAGCCGCCTTGATCCGATCAGGATCATCAGTAATTTCGGCGGATACACCCAACCTTTTCAGGGCATGATCCACTGAGCGAATATTTCCTGCGTTGTATTTTATAATGGCTACATCCATAAGTTCAAGCCCTACAATAAACCTTTTGTTGTTGGAAGCGCATTGCTTTCCGGGTCCAGTTTTACAGCCTTCCTGATGGCCCTTGCAAAGCCCTTGAATACCGCCTCGATCATATGGTGCTCATTCTCCCCTTCAGCCTTTATATTCAGATTGCACCTTGCCCCGTCGCTAAAACTCTTAAAGAAGTGATAAAACATTTCGGTGGGTACATCACCTATCATCTCGCGCTTAAATGCCACATCCCATACGATCCAGGGCCTTCCTCCCAGGTCCAGGGCCACCGTGACAAGGGCATCATCCATGGGTAGGGTAAATGCATATCGCTCTATTCCACGCTTATCACCCAGGGCTTCCCTGAAAGCCTCGCCAAGTGTAAGTGCTGTATCCTCAATGGTATGATGCTCATCCACATGGAGATCACCCTTCACGGCAACCACCAGGTCCATTCCCCCATGACGACCCAGCTGATCAAGCATGTGGTCAAAAAAACCAAGCCCGGTGGAGATATCAGTATTGCCTTCGCCATCCAGGGCAATTTTTACATTAATATCGGTTTCCCCTGTAATTCGGGAAAGCTCGAACTGTCTTTGGCTCGAACGGATGAAACGGTAAATCTCATCCCAGTCATCACTCACCAGGTCAACCCAATCGTTTAAGCCTTTTTCTTTTAACTCTTCGGCTCTGTCAGACGAGGCGAAGAAAATTGCCCGTGCTCCCAGGTTTTTAGCCAGCTCAATATCCGTCAGCCGGTCCCCGATCACAAGTGATTGCTCCAGGTCATAATCTTCACTCATGTATTGAGTAAGCATGCCGGTCCGTGGTTTTCGCATTGGGGAATTCTCCTCAGGCATTGAGGGATCAATATGTTCAGCATCAAAGACTACACCCTCATTTCTGAAAGCAGTCAGGATTTTGTCGTGTACCGGCGCATAATCTTCCATTGGAAAGGCAGCGGTTCCAAGACCATCCTGGTTGCTTACCAGGACCAGCTCATACCCTGTATGGCTCCTCAATTTATGAAGATTGCGAAACACACCAGGCGTATATTCAAGTTTTTCCAATGAATCCATCTGAAAATCCACCGGTGGTTCAGCGACCAGTGTTCCATCCCTGTCCAGGAAGATGACTCGTTTTTTCATGGCTTGTTTATCTGCTTATCTTGCTCATATTTCTCAAGGGCATCCAGAAGAAGTCCATTCTCCTCACTGGTACCCACAGTTATTCTCAGACATCCTTCACACAGTGGAACTGAAGAGCGGTCCCTGACAATGATCCCCGAATTCTGAAGATAGGAATAAATCCGCCTGGCATCTTTCATCCTGACCAGGAGAAAATTAGAATCGGTAGGAAAAACCCTCTCCACGAAACCAAAGGCAGAGAGATCAAGGCTGAGCCTCTCCCGCTCCAGCAGGATATTTTCAAGCCAGGCTTTCTTCTCTTCCTCTTTCCCCAGGGCCTTTTCTGCCTCCGCCATGCTAAGACTGTTTACATTATAGGGGTATTTTACTGCCGACATATACCTGATTAATTCCGGATGGGCAAAGGCCATTCCAAGCCTGATCCCTGCCAATCCCCAGGCCTTGGACAGGGTTTGGAGAACCACCAGGTTTTTCTTTTCCGGGACAAGGGAAAGTAAGCCATGTTCACTGCTGAAATCAATGTATGCTTCATCCACAACTACCATACAGGGGGCTTTATCGATAATTTCAAGCATGGCACCCATTTCCAGGGAATTGGAGGTGGGATTATTGGGAGAACAAAGAAAGATCATCTTTGTGCTTTCATCCACAGCTGCCAGAACGGCTCCTGCATCAAGACTAAAATCCTTCCTTAGAAGAACGCTGATACACTGCACATCATTGACGGCTGCACAAACTCCATACATACCATAAGTGGGGTCCACCGTAATAACGCAATCCTGGCCTGGCTCACACAATACCCTGAATAACAAATCGATTGCCTCATCACTCCCATTTCCAAGAAACAAATTCCCGGCATGCTGCCCTCGCATGGATGCGATCAATTCCTTCAGATGAACCTGGGTCGGATCGGGATAGCGATTTAAGGGAGGATTGTGGGGATTTTCATTGGCATCGAGGTAAACCTCAGCTGACCCGGAAAATTCATCCCGGGCTGAAGCATAGGGAACAAGCTCGCGAATGTTCTGCCTTACCAGGCTGCTTATGGCCACATCATTATTCATTATCAGCATCTGAATAATTTAACCTGAGGGATACAGCATTGCTGTGCGCCTGAAGTTGTTCGGCTTCGGCCATCTTCATAATGGATTGACCGATGTTGAACAGTCCGTATTTACTAATCTCCTGGTAAGTAATCTTTTTATAAAAACTATCCATATTCACCCCACTGTAGGAGACAGCCCAACCGTTTGTAGGCAGGGTGTGGTTTGTCCCGGATGCATAATCACCAGCACTTTCCGGGGTATAATCCCCAAGGAAGACCGAACCGGCATTGACCACTTTTTCAGCCAGCTCGGCATAGTTTTCAGAAACAATGATCAGATGCTCCGGGGCATAAAGATTGACCATATCCATAATTTCCTCCTGATCCTTAAGCAGAATCAGTTTACTGTTCTCAAGGGCGGCTTCGGCAATCTTCTTCCTGGGAAGCTTAGCCAGCTGCTCCTTAAGCTCGACCTGTACCCGGCCTATCATGTCTCCTGAATCGGATAAAAGAATTACCTGGCTGTCGGGGCCATGTTCGGACTGGGAAAGCAGATCGGAAGCTATAAAAGCCGGATTTGAAGTGGCATCAGCCACTACAGCCAGTTCTGATGGGCCAGCAGGCATGTCAATGGCAACAGTTTCCCTGCTAACAATCTGTTTGGCCATGGTAACAAACTGGTTTCCAGGGCCAAATATTTTATGAACCGCCGGTATACTTTCGGTTCCATGTGCCATGGCGGCAATGGCCTGAACTCCTCCAACGGAGAATACCCTGTCTATTCCCAGGAGCTTGGCTATGTATAGAATGGTCGGGTTTACCTTGCCATACTTATCTGGTGGTGAACAGAGGACTACTTCCTGACATCCTGCAATTTTAGCAGGAATCCCCAGCATTAAAACCGTAGATAAGAGGGGTGCTGAACCACCAGGAATATAGAGACCCACTTTCTGTATGGGCATTGGTTTCTGCCAACAGCGTACGCCTGCTGTGGTCACAATAGTATCCAGTTGATGAAGCTGCTTCTTGTGAAAGGTCAGGATATTCCAATGGGCCTCTTCAATGGCCTTCTTCAGCGCTATATCCACCTCTTTGCCTGCCTTATTCATCTCATCACGTGACACTTCCAGCTGATCCATATCCACTTTGTCAAACTGCCGGGTATAGGAGCGCACTGCATCATCGCCATTTTTTGCAACATCCTGAATAATCTGTTCTACCTGGCCCTCCAGTTTTTTATAATTCAGTTCTGGGCGCTGAAGAATGCCTGGCCAGGATCCACGATCGGGATGTCGGATAATATTCATCTTAATATGCCTTAAAAATCAAACAATCATTTTTTCAATGGGAATAACCAGGATGCCCTGTGCACCCAGCTCTTTGAGGCGATCGATCACTTCCCAGAAGGTACTCTCCCTGAGGACAGAATGAACCGAACTCCACCCCTCTTCAGCCAGCGGCATCACGGTAGGACTCTTCATTCCAGGAAGTAAGCTAATGATCTCCTGCAACTTATCATTGGGAGCATTCAGAAGGATATATTTATTACTGCTGGCGGCCATTACACTTCGAATCCGGAAGAGTAGCTTAGCTAAAATGGCCTGAATATCGTCATCAAGGTCGCGGTTGGCTATGACAACAGCTTCAGATTTCATGGCCACCTCCACCTCCTTCAGTCCATTGCTGATCAGGGTGCTACCCGAACTTACTATATCAAAAATTGCATCAGCAACCCCAATGGAAGGAGCAATCTCAACCGAACCACTAAGAAAATGGATGTCGGCCGATACACCATGCTCTGCCAGGAAGTTCTTCAGAATAACAGGATAGGAAGTTGCGATCCGCTTTCCCTCCAGATCTTCAACTCCCCTGTAGCTTTCCGACTTCGGAATTGCAATGGAAAGCTTGCACCGCGAGTATCCAAGTCTTTCGATCAAATCCACTTCACAAGCTTTCTCGGCATACTCGTTTTCGCCAACAATTCCAATATGGGCCACTCCATCTTCCACATACTGAGGTATATCATCATCCCTGAGGAAAATAACCTCCAGGGGAAAGAACCGGGCTTCTGAGCGCAGTTTCCTTGAACCATTATCCAGGGAAATACCAGCTTCCTTCAAGAGGCTTAGCGACTTCTCGCTGAGCCTCCCCGATTTCTGTATTGCAATCCTAATTTTTTCCATTTCTGTCTTTTTAAAAAGAAAAAAGGTCTGCAGAATCTGCAAACCTCACCTCAACATTCAGGATTATTTTGATCTGCACAGAGCTCTAACCAATCACGTGGTGATGGTAATGATGAACGCTATGCTGCCTGTAAATTCTCATCCTTTATAATTCCTTTGCAATATTAACTAATAATCTGTAAACTTCAAATCGAATGTGATATTAAATTATCATTAAATTACTGTTTCATCTGTCAAATCAACAGATATTACAGATCCTTCAGCAGGATGTTGGACGGTGACTCCCTCAAAGAGTGCATGAGGTGCTCATGTATTCGCATAATCTTCTCCAACTCAGCCGACTCAGTTACATACAAATGATCGCCGCCCATCTTTTCAATCTGGCTGTATATATACTCAACAGTTATATTGTGAATATCCACCGCAGGCACATAGGAACGATCCTTGGGGTTTTCTGCAGCCAGTTCCACCAGGATCCCGGCACTCACCAGTTCATATACCAGCTCGTTCAGCAGCCTGAGCGGGATTCCCAGCTGGTGACTCAAATACTCCGTATTTCGGGGTTCACCCCCTTCCTCAAAATTCTGAATGATCTGATGAGAAATCAGCAGGGTAAGTATGCGTTTATTATCGTGGCTCAGCTTCAGGGCTGCCTCCTCATATTCATAATGCTCAATATTCTGGTAGGCAAAGGCGAGCTCGGCTCCCATGAGCACAATCAACCAGGTAATCTGAAGCCATAACAGCAAGAGCGGAATCATGGCAATACTGCCATAGAGGGTGTTAAACCTCCACACTCCAATCTGAAGGTCCTGGTAGAGTGACTGGAAAAGTACAGCCACTGTTCCTGCAATAAAGCCTGCTATCAGTCCATTTTTAAACTTCACCTTGGTATTTGGCATCACTATGTAAACAAGGGTCAGGAGAATCCATATGGATACATAGGGTACCGATTTAATCAACCAGACGACAAGCGGTTTTAAAAACTCAAACTGGTCGGCCATGGTTTGAATCTTCACCTTCATACTTCCTGAAAGTCCGATGGCGAAAGGACTGATGATAATCATAGCCAGGTAGTCGGAGAACTTTCGTGCCGGGCTCCTGGCCTTCTTGATCTGCCAGATATCATTGAAAGAGGATTCAATATTGTTCAGTACCTGCACCACTGACCAGAACAGAACAAGTCCTCCAATCCCTGCAACCAAACCTCCCCTTACGTTTAGAAGCAGATCATCCACCAAAGCGGTCAGCCAATTAATGATCTCGTCCTGTCCGCCTGCATTATTATTGATCATTTCATCGAGGCGCCCTTCAAAACCAAAATTCCGGGCGATGAAAAAAACAATTGCAAAGACCGGGACGATGGAGAGCATGGTGAAGTAGGTCAGTGCAGCAGCCTTTACAGTAGCACGGTCCTCAAAAAAGCCCTTGAATGCAAGGATGTATATCCTCACCTGCCTGATCACAAAGCTCCGCCTGGCAGACTTGGTGGAGAGGTCGTGTGACCAGATCTCTTCCCTGAAGAAATTTTTAATCTTTTTAAGCATGCTGGCACTGTTTGGCAAAACAAATATAATAAACTTGCCCGTAGGATATTTAGAGAAAAATTAACTTTGCAAAAAATATATCCCCTATGACCACATTGAAAGAAAGGCTTAATAGATGGAAAGAGACCCGGAACACCGGGCAGAAAATTGGAGATGTCTTCTTTTGGGTCTTGCTGGTTCTCTTAATTATTCCAGGGCCAAGAAAGGTAATTTCAACCAGCATTAACCGGCTTGCATTGCATATAAAGAGTCCATCGATGATCCCGGAAGAAAAGCAGCTAAGCCTGGATGAGGATGCTTACAAATGGGTTCTTCGTAGCGATGAGGGAGAAGCTGTGAGCTTTTCTCAGTTTCGGGATAAGCCTGTATTTCTGAATTTCTGGGCTACCTGGTGCCCCCCCTGTGTGGCCGAACTCCCTGAAATTCAGAAAGCCTGGGAAAAACATGGAAGTTCAGTGGATTTTCTCCTGGTCACCAACCAGGACCCCACTGTGGTGAAGGCATTTATGGAAAAGCATGGATATACGGTGCCTGTCCACTATACAGCTTCACCAGAGCCACAGGCATTTGATCACGGCTCCATACCAACTACCTATATACTCTCTCCGGAAGGGAAGATCGTGGTGATGAAGAAAGGGGCCGTTAATTGGAACTCAAAGGGAACAGACCGGGTTTTCGACTACCTTCTCAGGTAGTCTTCCTGTAATTGGTGATTGCCAGGGTCAGAATCAGTGTGGCATAAAGACAGAGGCTGTAAAACTCCCGGCTAATATCGGCAAATCCGGACCCCTTCAGGAGAATCATCCGAATCACCCGCATGAAATAGGCTACAGGATTGGCCAGGTTTATCTTCTGTGCCCATGCAGGCATGCTGTCGGCAGGTGTGAAAACCCCGCTCATCAGGATGAAGGTGAGCATAAAAAAGAAGGCCATATACATCAGCTGTTGCTGGGTATTGGAGATGGTTGATAGAAAAAGCCCGATCCCCAGTACTGTCAGCAGGTAGACGCAGGTAAAGAGGAAAAGCAGCCCCAGGCTTCCCACGATGGGCAGTCCGAATAACAGCCTTCCGATCAGCAGTCCGAATGCAAGCTCAAAGAGGGCAATCACCATAAAGGGAAGCAACTTGGCCATGATGAACTGGTATTTTCGGATGGGTGTGACATTGATCTGTTCGGTGGTCCCCATCTCTTTCTCCCTCACAAGATTAAGCGCAGTCAACAGCATACCGATCAGGGTTACTATAATCACCAGGATGCCTGAGAACATGTAGATCTTAAAGTCCAACAGCGGGTTGTACCAGTACCTGGGAATTATTTCAAGAACCGCTTTATTCCCCTGGTTATTGAAAGCAGTGATGATCTGGGTACAGTAAGCATTAATCAGTCCTGCTTCCGTAGCATTGATGGCATTTACCACCAACTGAAGGTCTGTATATTTTTCCCGGTAGAGGTTCTTCTCAAAATCGTGCTGCATGTGGAGGATCACATCCACATTGTCATTGGTCAGTTCATCCTCTGCCTCCTGGTAATTGTTGGTGACAAAGTTAATCTCAAAAAAAGGCGAGCCTTTAAAGTGGGAGACCAGCTGCCTTGAAGCCTGGGAGTAATCCTGATCCACCACCGCCATACTGATTCCCTTCATCTCAAGATTCGCTGCATAAGTCAAGAGAATCATCTGGAATACCGGAACCACAAAAATGATGGGAAGCATCAACTTGTTCCGGAAGATCTGCTTGAATTCTTTTTGCAGTAATGTGAATAGTATCCTCATATCTTTCGCGCTAATTCAGTCTGATTTGAAACCTCTTAACAGCGGCCAGGATGAAGAAGAGCGTCATCCCAAATAATATCAGGGTCTCTTTCCAGATAAAGGCGAAGCCACTTCCCTTGAGCATGATGTTCTTTACAATAACAATAAACCAACGGGGAGGCATAATGGCAGAAAACCACTGTAATACTTTTGGCATATTGTCAACAGGAAAAATAAACCCGGAGAGCAGGATTGTTGGCAGCATTAGTCCCAGCAAACTCATGAACATGGCCATCTGCTGTGTTTTTGCAATGGTGGAGATCAAGACCCCCAGTGAAAGGGCCAGGGTGATAAAAAGCATGCACTCCCCCATCAACAACCAGATACTCCCAACCACCGGCACATCAAATACCAGGAATCCCAGAAGTAAAATAGTCAGGGCATTGGTAAAGGATAGAAACACATAGGGAGTTACCTTTCCCAGGATGATCTCCCTGGGCTTCAGTGGTGATGCCAGCAGAAGCTCCATGGTCCCAAACTCCTTCTCCCGGGCAATCGTCACTGAGGTCATAAGGGCTGAAATGAGCATCAGAATCATGGCCATCAGACCGGGTATAAACATATAGACCCCCTTCATCTCCTCATTGTAAAACATCCTGGATTTAATATCTATGGACCAGGGTAGCTCAACATCCCTGTTCAGGCTTTGAAAGTAGTTCATTAGTACCCCCTGGAGGTAGGTAAGGCTTAGCTGGGCGGCATTGGCATCCGACGCATCAGTAACGATTTTTATGGCAGCATGATTCTCCCTCAACAGGTTCCGCTCAAAACCCT
>JAOZLK010000003.1:18293-23437 GCA_029934875.1 Bacteroidales bacterium
ATCCCTGAAGATGTGCTGAAACTCCTTTTTTACAAATCCAAAAAAGCGCTTCATGATCGGGCCAGTTTAAGAAATACTTCGTTCATATTTTTTGAGTCAAACTGCTGCTTCAAAGCAGCCGGAGTATCCAAGGCATCAATGCGGCCATCCACCATAATGGAAACCCGGTCGCAATACTCTGCTTCGTCCATATAGTGGGTGGTCACAAATACCGTGATTCCCTCCTCCGTAGCATCGTGGATCATCTCCCAGAATTGTCTCCTGGTAATGGGATCGACTCCGCCGGTAGGCTCATCCAGGAAAACCACAGCCGGTTGATGAAATATGGCCACCGAAAAAGCCAGCTTCTGTTTCCATCCCAGTGGAATCTGCCTGATAAGCCTGCTCCGTATATGAGTAAGGCCCAGTCTTTCAAGTAATTGTTCCTCTCGGGAAGCAATCTGTTTTCTTCCCAGTCCGTAGATCCCGGCATAGAGGCGAATATTCTCCGAGACCGTAAGATCCTCATAGAGTGAGAATTTCTGAGACATATATCCAATCTTTTTCTTGATCTTTTCCCTCTCACGGTATACATCATGTCCCGCCACACGAATCTCCCCGGAAGTGGGATAGGAAAGTCCGCAGAGAATCCGCATGGCAGTAGTCTTACCTGCCCCATTGGCACCCAGGAAGCCGAAGATCTCTCCCCGCTCCACATGAAAAGTTAGCCTGTCGTTGGCTATAAAGGAGCCAAACTTCTTCACCAGGTCCTTCACCTCAATGATATGTTCGCGCTCACCCATCAAATCGTTTCTCCATTGTTATGGGATTTCTCAGTTTCCCGCTCAATGAGCCCCATGAAACGGTCCTCTATCGTCGGGGTGATCTTTGTCCACTCTAAGGTGGAGTCATCCCAACTATCCAGAATAGACTTAATCTGTATGGCATCCCTTTCCGATCGAAGGGTCACGTGGAGTTGATCCCCGAATAGCCAGGCGTGTCTGCACTCTTCCAGGCGCCTTACCCGCTCCAGGCAGGTATATATACCCCTTTTGCTTTTCAGGGAAAAGAGCTGGGTTTCATCTTTGTCGTAAGGCTTCGAGGGATCTGTAATTTCCAATAAGCTCCCCTTCTGGATCAGCCCCACCCGGTCGCACAGCTCAGCCTCATCCATATAGGGTGTCGAAACAACAATAGTAATCCCCTCTTTCTGAATCTTCTTGAGCATATCCCAGAATTCCATCCTGCTCACTGCATCCACCCCTGTGGTGGGTTCATCCAGAATCAGCACCTCAGGCCGGTGAATAAGTGCACAGGAGAGGGCCAGCTTCTGCTTCATTCCTCCGGATAGCTTGCCGGCCAGTCTTTTTTTAAAGGGAGCAATCTGTTCATACACATCACGGATCAGGTCATAGTTCTCATCCACGGTGGTGCCAAATACCTGTGCATAAAAGGCCAGGTTCTCCTCCACCGACAGGTCCATATAGAGTGAAAAACGACCCGGCATATAACCAATAATTTTTCTTACCTCCCGGTAATCCTTTACCACATTGTGACCCTGAATCAGGCAGTGTCCGGCATCTGGTATCACAAGGGAAGCCATGATGCGAAAGAGGGTCGTTTTGCCGGCTCCATCGGGACCAATCAAACCAAACAGTTCCCCGTCATTCACCTCAAAATTGACCTTTTTGAGTGCCTTTACAGCATCATAAGATTTTTCTACATGATCAATAATCAATGACATAAATTCAATAAATCACTTAAACACCACTTCACCAGGCATCCCTATTTTCAGACTACCATCGTTGGGAACAAGTACTTTGATGGCATAAACCAGGTTCACCCTTTCCTCCTTCGTCTGGATAATCTTGGGCGTGAATTCTGCCCGGGGCGAAATCCAGCTTACAAGGCCGCTTGTTTCCTCTATCCCCAGTTCCGAATCATACTGAACGGTAACCTTTGAACCGGTTTTTACAGCTGACAATTGCTTTCCTGATATGTAAGCTCTCAGGATCAGTTCATCCATTTTTCCTATTTTGCACAGCGGCTGACCCGGGGAAGCCAGTTCCCCCTCTTCCTTAAATTTGGTGAGAATAATACCTTCCAGGGGGCTCCTCACAATGCTTCTGTCAATCTTTTCTTCAACCTGGCTGATTTGAACATCAAGGGTCCTTTGTTCAGCATAAACGGATGCCTTTTGCGATTCCGCGGCAGCAATCTCAGCATGCATGTATTCAATCTGCCCCTCAATGTCATCTTTTTGCTTCGAGGTGGCAGCACCTCCCTCAAAAAGCCTGTCAATTCGCTTTTTTTCTCGCTGGAGATTCTCCAGCTGGACACGACTGGCTTTGATCTGGGCATCAAGGGTTGTAAGCCGCGCACTAAGGGATGATTTACCTGACTGGAGCTGTTTCTTTTGCAGTAAAAGCTGAACCGTATCGATGGAGAGTACCACCTGGCCCTGCTTTAGTCGGTCACCCTCCTGAAGTGGAAAATTTTCAATTACCCCGGTCGTTTCAGCGGAGAGAATTACCTCGATGGCTTCGAAATTACCATAAGCATCGACAAGTTCTTTTTCACTGTTGCACGACAGTAGAGGAAGAAGCAGAAGTAGAATATAGCTGGGATTGTGTTTCATGATTGCTTTATTTACAGATTTCCTTGAAAGGTTATGTAGTTGGTAATGGCCTGGACGAGCCTGATACGCTGTGTGGCAAGCTTGTTCCGGGCCAGGCTTTCCTTGTTCAGTTCTGTCACGTAATCGGTGGCTGTAATGGTACCGTTTGTTAGCCTGGCAGCGGCATTTTCAGAGATCTCCCCCTGAAGATCCAGCACCTGCTTTTCCAGTTCCATTGACTTCCTGTATTGCTCAATTTTCGCCTCCTCCTGTACCAGGCTGGATGAAACTTCCTTGCTGAAGCTTGCCTTTTGGTTTCTCAATATCATCTGCTGGTTTTCAATCACCTGTTTCTCCTGGCCTGTGACATTCCAATCCCAGATGTTCCACTTCAAACCGGCCCCGATCATATAGTAGAAATCCCAATTTTCGCTCATCATATTGTAACCCGGCTTCCCGTAACCGGTCTGACCAAAGGCATAAAGGACCGGCATCCTTTTTCGGCCGGTAAGCTCTTTCCCGGCTTCCAGGGAGGCGTCCTGCAGTTCGAAAAGCTTGAATTCAGGCCGGTTTATCTCTTCCTCGGAATATCCATCCATGTTCGGCAGAATGAGCTGTACGCCACTTTCAAGGGTGGTGCCACAGAGTACATTAAGGGCGCCGATCAAGGCCTGCTCACGGGAATCGACCTCCAGAACCGCCTGCTTGATTTTCAAGACCTCCACATTTAGTACATTCATTTCTATCTCCAGCAATGTGCCATTATCAATGGCTATTTGCAGGGCCTCCTGCCTTGCTTGCAGGTTTTCCATATGGATATTCAGGTTTTGCCCGGATGCCTGAAGCTCCAGAATGGCGAAATAGTAGAGATTAACCCTGGCCTTCAGTCCATACAGGTCCACCTCAAGCTGCTGAAGGTCCGCTGCTGTTTTGGCCTCCTCCAGCTCTTTAACCTGCCTGGTTTTACCACCATCGTAAATGTTCTGTCTTAGATCCAGGTTCAGGCCGTACTGATCGTGAGGAACCTGGGGAAACTTCACCGGGATGCCTGGATCGGCGAGTGTAACGGTAACTACATCGGACTGATAACTTACCCTCCCGTTAAGATCCAGGCTCGGATACCAATTAGTTTGGGCCTGATCGGTCTTCAATTGCCCAATTTGCTGGATATGTTCCCTGTCGGCCAGCCTGGGCGCATTCTCAATGGCCTGAATGTGACATTCAAAAAGGCTAATGCTTTCCTGTGCATTGAGTACCGCGGATACCGTGAAAAGCAGGATTAGTGCGATTGCTCTCATATTATTGGTTTTGGCTCATTAATTTCAAAAACATTTCAGGTAGAATTTCCTTACGCTGATGCATGGCCGCCACAAAAGCATCATTATCTCCATTGAATAAGAGTCCGGTTACCACCGGGCGGGCTGCAAAGGGAAAAATACAAAGGCTAAACAGATTTATAATCAAATGCCTAAAATGGGCCTGACCTTCCCCCTTTTTTATGACCTTTTCAGGATCGATTCCCATATCCATAAGCACCTGGGGCATCCTTTCCGGATTAGAGGATAGTTCCTGGAGTACGAAAATGGGAATCTGGGGATTGGCCATCATGGCGTCGATGATGGAATGAATCACTTTAGGTACCAGAAGCTCAAAAGCCTCATCAGATTTGAACATGCTAGCCAGTAGGGGTACAAAACCACTAAGGGCCTTGCGGAATACTGCCTCAAACAACTGGTCCTTGGTCCTGAAGTAGTAGTTCAGAAGGGTTCGGTTGATCCCGGCATCATCGGCAATGTTCTGCATGGAAGTACCTGCCTTACCCTTCTGGTAAAAGAGTTTCTCGGCCGAAGCCACAATCTTCAATTCAGTTTCTGTTTGGAGTTCCATCTGGAAATTTAGGATTTTACGAAAGCGTTTGACGATTATGTTAAACGCCTTTGTAAAAGTATATTTTAATTCAATTAATGTCAAGTATCCCTTTAAAAAAGAATAAATTGTATCTTGCGCTCTTTATATTGAAAATAAATAATTTAAGTAACTCACTAAATAACAAATACATACAATGATTTACCGTTTGATATTTATCTTCCTGATTCCATTGCTCATCTCCTGTCAAAGCAAGTTTGAACCAGAAATCACCACTGTAGAGATCCAGGAACATATCTCTTACCTGGCCTCCGATGAACTGGGCGGACGCTATCCCGGCAGCCAGGAGGATGGCTTGCTTGCCGATTATATTACCGGATCCTATAAAGCTGCAGGGCTGGATCTATTCGAAAAGAGCGGATTGCAACATTTCGACATTGTGACCGATATTGAAGCAGGTCCGGAAAACAGCCTTGATTTTGATGGTCAAACGCTGGAGGCCGGGGTGGACTTTCAGCCAATATCCTTTAGTGGAAACGGATCCCTTAGCGCCGAACTGGTATTTGCAGCTTATGGTTTCAAGGTGGATCAGGATGAGCTAAAAAGGAATGATTACCAGTCCATTGACCCCACAGGCAAGTGGGTAATGATACTCAGGGGTGTCCCCGGGAAACAGGAACCC
>JAOZLK010000178.1 GCA_029934875.1 Bacteroidales bacterium
CCCCCTTGGTCAGCAAGTCATTGATATGTTCATATACATCTTCCATTTCATGGTCCACATAGTGCTCCACTTTTGATATGTCCAGGTAGCATAGGAATTTGTCACCATCAAAGACATGTCCCGGAGGGAAGGGTTTGACTACTTCACAAAGCTCACTCAGGGCCTTCATCTCACTGGCAAACATGATCTTTCCATCAGATGCATATCCATAAAACATGGGTCGGATTCCTATTGGATCCCTGGCTGCGAAATATTTATCGACCTCAGCATCATAAAGGACACAGACAAATTCTGCATCCAGCCGGCGGGCAGTCTCTTCAATACCCAGTTCCTTGAACATGGGAATGATCACTTCACAGTCGCTTTCAGACTGGAATTCATATTTGTCTTTGTACTCATCCATCAGTGCCTGGTAGTTGTATACCTCTCCGTTTGCCACAAGGTGCAGCGATTTATGAATGAGCGGTTGGTTGCCCTCATCGGATGTGTCAATAATTTTTAGGCGGTGAAACCCCATCCATCCCTTTTCCCCCAGGTCAACAGCCACGGAATTATCAGGTCCGCGATATTTGATCTTTTGAAATTCGCTGACTACACTGAGTCGCAACATTTTGTCTCCCCCCGTATACACTGAAAATCCACACATAATTCAATCTTTTTGTTATAATCTCATACTAAATAGGCTTCAAATATACGAAACTATAATCAAACTATGCAAAAATACAGCAAAATTAACAATATTAGTACTTATGGGTTACGATTCGTAAGCCATAAATCTGAACCTGGCATCTATCTTACTTAAAGATTAAACTCCAGCTTTTGATCCCGGGCTTTGAGGGAGGAATACTCCACTGTTACATTGCCTTTCCCGGAAATTAAGAACTGGTATTCTACCTTTCCGAATCCTGGCAATTGCATAAATTGAATTTGAGCTTTGTGTTCTTTGTAGTCAGCCTTATCCATATGAGCATCCCAAAGCCTGCCACCTGCATGCACCTGGATCGCAGGGCCTGATATCTTCAGGATATCCTGTCGATGCGACTTGTTTTTCAAAGACTGGTAGGTCAGAGTTGGAATGGCGTGATCATTTAAGAGGCGAATCCTCACCTGGTAAAGATTCTTTCCGATTTCTTCCTTTTCCATTAACTCAAGCTTGATTTCAGGAGTTTGAGCTGCAGAAAAAATCACCGCGCTGGCATTTCTGTGTACAAGGTCCTGGAGCATAAAAGGGTGGGGGAGCCTGGAGCTCATCTTCGTCCATCCACCAATCTCGATCTCTCCATAAACCGGATGCTCATAAGGGGTCCATGCTTTGTACAGTTCGCCCTGGACCACATGATCATTAAACTTCAGTCGTTGGTGATTTGAATCCCCGGGTCCCTGTTCCCGGATGCGTTCACCTGGTTTCTTCTGGTCCTTATTTGAAGAATAAGTTTCAGATTGTGATTGAAACAGCTCTCCCACAAAACCATAGGACCCGATAATGTTTGTAGTAAATCCTGTGAAGTCCCCATAGGTAGAGTAGAGGTCTTTCCAGACCAGCAGGTAGCGGTAGCCAGGGGTGATCTTCTCACTGTTTTCTCCCAAATAGTCGTACACAGCCAGGTCGCCCGAAGGAAACTCTCCTTCATCTTTGGTGGATGGTCCCCTGAGGAACATCCCTCCTGAGTTATGAAAAGCCCAGACCATGATCACATTGGGCCGCTCCAGTAAATAGTTTGCAATGGCTTTGAGTCCTGTTCCCGAAAGAGGGTAATAACCGGCTCCCCTTTGGACGTAATTTGGAGCCCAATTATAGCCCCAATTTCTGTTTGGATCCACGTAGCCCTCGTTATCTTCATTGATCCTCCCGTCGCCATCATTATCAATCCCTTCTCTTCCCAGGAGTATCCACTCTCCTTTTTCACCGGGCTTTACACCTACCATTAATCTTGAATCGAAAGGATCAGTTCTGTGCGTACCATTGGGATCTTTTTTTCTCATTTCGCATATATTCCCGTCCCCATCCAGGTCATCGTATTTATCCTCATCAAAAAGCCCGTCTCGGTCATCGTCTTTGGGCCGGCGAATACTTCGGTTCGAACTGGAAGTATTGGCATCTTCAAAGAAATGATACCTCCCATCCACATTCACAGATGGGATGATGTAGAAACTGTTCTTATCAACCAGTGAAGTAATTTGCTCATTTGTGCCATACAGGGTAAGCAGCCTGTTGGCTAAATAGAGACAAACCTCCCCGGCCTGTACCTCGTTACCATGAATATTTCCATCCACGTAAACTCCTGGTTTCGACAGATGATCGCCAGTCCTGGGATTTGAAATGGTCAGTGCATATACAGCCCTGTCTTCTTCACTGTGGCCTACCAGGTCCAGTGTGGTAATGGTGGGATAAGCCTCGTGAAGTGCCTGCATGGCATCCACAAGCTGATCGTAGTCATAATAATGGTCAAAGCGAAGGGGTATCTCCATATCCTGAGCGGAAATGGATCCCGAAAAAATAAGCCCTAAGGTGTATAACAATATGAAGCTCTTTTTCATGATTCTATTCTCCTATTTTAATTGTTTGCCTATCGTGGCCGGCTGTAAGACTTTCAAGCTTCACAGTAATGTTTCCGGGTTTTTCCATTCTAATAATAAGGCTGGTTTTTACACGCGAATTTCCGGCCACACGGGGAATGGGAGTTCTTCGGTATCCCGAAATGAATTCTACCTGTTCTTCTTCCAGTGTTAAAATTGCCGGAGCAGCTTGCTTGTTTCGGCTTCCCATATCTGTAGGAAAGGGAATAAAAGCACGGTTTTCAATCCAGATATCCAGTTGATATATACCATTACCTTTTGCTGTTGGAATAATCTCATAAATATGTAAGTCGGGCAACTCTCCAGCCAGCTTCAGAATCCAGGGTATCTGAAGATTTAACAGGGAATCTGTCCACTCGTAAGGAGGAGTGGAGCCAAGATAAGGTGCAAATCCCCCAATTTCCACAGTTCCCAGGGTGGGGTGATCGAAGACTTCCCATTCCACAAATCCTTTTTTCCCGGGCATACTATCCGAGTATGCAAGCATAGCCTCTTCCAGGTTCATCGAATCTTTTTTGCTCATTCCCCAGAGGTCCATGCTGAATACCGGAACTCCCACATGAAAATATCCCCAGAGCTCGAAAGATCCGTCTTGAGCAGGCTCAGGTTCTATCCTCTCCTCAAGGCTACCACCCTCCTTCAGGAATGTTTTATATTCTTTTGCGTATTTCTCATAAAAACGAAGATCTCCCTCCTGGGGATTTAAAGCAGCTCCCAGGCCAAGAAATCCAGCAATCATGCTCTCATCCATATTGGATTGAGGATTTTCTGCTTTAAAAATATTTACCAGCTCAGTTAAGGTATAGGTCCTGGTCTGATCCAGGTTAAACTGCCTGGCTTGCCTCTCAGATAAGCTGATCTTACTGAGGTCTGCCTCGCCCTTCCTTCCTCCCCTGGGAGGTGTATAACACCAGTTCGTTGAGCCAAATGAGACGATCATTGCAATTTCGGGATGCTCAAAGACAAATTTCATGATGGCATATGACTCAGGAGTTGAACCCGGAAAACGGCCACCATCAGCGGTATAATGTTTGAATAGTTGCGGGAAGTTTATACCCACATTCGTTCCTCCCGGTCCATCTTCATTGTAGAGCCCGTCGCCATCATCATCGGTCCCTTCAGAATAAATTTTATATACGCCCTGCTCGCCTTTTCCGGGATCGGCTTTTCGCATGAGTCTTGGATCTGAGTCGGAGATGATCCATTCGCCACCGGGGTGACTCGCCCGCATTTTGGTAATCCATCCATCTCCGTTGAGATCATTCACTCCATCTTCATCGGTCTGGTCGTCCAGGTCATCGTTAGTGGGAAAGTCATTTCTTGAATCATCAATCAGGGGGGTGCTAAAAAACTTAGTTGCAGCATCCGGGTTTCCCAGAGGCAGGATGTACCAGTTCATGGATTCATAAAGTGCCGGATCGGAGAGGATGGTCTCTGAAAGAAAAATAGCTCCTTCGGTAGACAAAGGCCTGTTTCCCTCAAAATTTGCAGCTACAAAAATTGAAGGATTTGCTACATTATTCGCTTCGGGATTCTTGCCAATTCGAATAAGGTAAAGGGGCCTGTCACCGGGCGAGCTTGCAATATTGCTTGAAGTAAATATATCCGGATGCTTTTCCCCGACCTCTTTTATCCAGCTAAGCACCTGCTCAGGGGATTTATAGCCTGAGGCCTGGGCCCGTGAAATATCAGGAAAAAACAGGATCGATAAAAGAAGGGTACAGTTTAAGAGAACGAAAAATCTTTTCATTGGGTGGATTTTTAGGACTTGAATCTACAAAAAAGCAGGTAAACGGGGCTTATTATCCAAATTCTGAAATGGACCTTAGTAACTCTTGATTTACGATCTGGATGGTTTTCCCATAGATTTTAAGGATGCCGTCTTTTCGGAATTCACTCAGTGTACGAATCACGTTCTCGGTAGTCATGCCCACATATTCGGCCATTTCTTTCCTTGTGAGAGGAAGATCAAATTCACTGGAGAAATATACATTATCTGAAAAGTAGAGTAGCAGGTAGGCCACACGCCCTCTAAGATGCTTTTTTCTAATTTCAAGGGTGTCAAGTATGATGCGGTCGGCTGCCCTGCTCATCTTTTGGAGGAGACTTAAGGCTAAACCCCCATTTTCGCGCATCATCATCCTCAGATTCTCCAGGTTCAGGCTACAGGTGACTGAGTCTTCCAGGGCAGTAACCGAGTAATTATATTCGTCATTGGAGAATACGCTGAGCAGACTGACATAATCCATGGGCTTGGCGATGGTAATAATCTGTTCACTCCCGGAAGGGTCGCTTCTAAAAAGTTTTACCAGGCCACTTTTCAGGTAGGTGAATTCCCGGATTTGTGTTCTCTCTTTGAGAATCACTTCCCCAACGGAATAATCTTTCTCCTTTTTGCTTGAACAGACAGCCTCCATGTGATCTTCCTCCAGGCTATCAACAAAAAGCTCCTTGAGTTCGCAATTATCACAGCTACACTTTTCGTCCATTACTCAGAATGATATTAGTGCTGGTCAGCATGTATTAAGATGATAGTTGTCATGATATGACATTTATCATACCGTGCTATAAATCTAATACTTTCCCTTCTGTTATTTTTGTAACAGAAATAATCGGGATTCAAAAAACAATATTATGAAAAAGATTTTAATACTGGGGGGTGGAACTGCCGGTACCATGATGGCCAACAAGCTTTTCAAAGCACTCGACCGCCAGGAATGGGAAATTACCATTGTTGATCAGCACAAAACCCATTATTACCAACCTGGCTTTCTATTTATTCCCTTCGGTATATATAACAAATCGGATGTAATTAAGCCAAAGGGCGATTTCTTCCCGGCTGGGGTGAAGGTTATCTACCAGGAGGTTGACAAGATTGAGGGAGAGGAAAACAAGGTTTATTTGATGGATGGAACCTCACTCAAGTATGATTTTATGATCATTGCCACAGGAACCCAGACCCGCCCCGACGAGACCCCGGGATTGATGGGGCAGGAGTGGAGAAAATCCATTTTTGATTTCTATACAGTGGAAGGGGCGGTAGCCTTACAGCAATTCTTCAAAACCTGGGAAGGCGGCAAACTGGTGATGTGTATTGCTGAACTTCCATTTAAATGTCCGGTCGCACCCATCGAATTTGTTTGTCTTGCCGAAGCTTACTTCACCGGGAAAGGAATCAGGGATAAGGTGGATATTACCTATGTTACCCCCTTGCCGGGCGCTTTTACCAAACCCATAGCAACGAAAATGTTAAGTCAGCTGCTGGATGACAAGAATATAAAGGTCATTCCTGACTTTTACCTCGAGAGTGTAGACAATGAGAAGAAGGTCCTTAAATCTTATGATGAGGTGGAGGTCCCCTTTGACGCACTTACAATTGTACCGGTTAATATGGGATCAGAAATGATCGAACGGAGTGGTCTTGGCGATGATTTGAATTTCGTGGAGACCGACAAAGAGACGCTTCAATCCAAGAAATTCGAGAATGTTTTCGTACTGGGCGATGCTGCTAATATTCCAACTTCAAAGGCAGGATCTGTGGCTCATTTTGCTTCTGAAATCCTGTTTGAGAATCTCATGAATGCAATGGAGAACAGGCCAATGACTGCGAAATTTGACGGGCATGCCAATTGCTACATTGAAACAGGATATGGTAAAGGAGCCCTGATCGATTTCAATTATGACACTGAACCCCTCCCCGGGACCTTCCCGCTTCCTGGTATCGGACCCTTTGGTTTGTTGAGGAACACCAAAATCAACCACTATGGGAAACTAATGTTCAGGTGGATTTACTGGCACATCCTCTTGCGAGGAAAGGAGATGCCAATTGAAGCGCATATGACCATGGCCGGAAAGAAAAATGATCTTGTTTAAGAGAAAATCAAATGGCAGATAATACTTCACAACAGATCGCTGAACTGAACCAGAAGGTGGATACCATTCTGGAGTATGTAAATCAGCAAAGACTAAAATCACAGGCCATCGATGACCTGGTGGCAGATGCATCCATTATAGGGAAAGATGTTTACGACAGTACCGTAACAGCACTTGACGAGCGTGAGGTGATTCTGGATCCCGATCAGCTACGCGAGCTTGGAATCAGGATGGCACAAAACGTTGGGAATTTCAACAACATGCTCTCTTCCTTTGGAAGTGTCATGGACCTGGTGAAAGACCTGGAGCCCATAGCCAATGAGGTGATCATTGATGCAACGAAGCAGCTTCACGAGTTTGAAAAAAAGGGATACTTTGAATTTATAAAGGAGTTCGGCCGCATCATCGATAACATTGTAACACATTACGGAGCCGAGGATGCCCGTATGCTGGCTGATAATGTGGTGGCCATGTTGGATGTGGTCAAAAATCTGACCCAACCCGATATGCTCAAGTCCATCGATAATGCTGTCAGGGTGTTTGCCAGTCTCGAAATGGATAATATTCCCGAGTACTCCATTTTCAAAGTAATGCGGGAGATGAACAAGCCCGAGATGAAAAAGTCCATTGGTTTCGTGATGATGTTTTTAAAGAATATGAGCAAAGACACCAATAACCAATAACCAATAACGAATATCCAATAACCAATAACGAATATCCAATAACCAATAACAAAGAAAATTATGGCACAAAAAACGATTGCAGGACAAGCTGTAGATGTAAATGACGAAGGGTATCTGCTTGATGCTTCCCAGTGGAGCAGAGAAATTGCCGCCGAGATGGCCAAAGAGGAGGGGATCGATCTGACCGATAAGCATTACGAGGTTCTTGAATTTCTACGTAATGCAACTGAAAAGGGAGAGACACTCACCATTAGAAAGGTTGGGAAATCAGGAATTACCGACATTAAAGGATTATATGCCTTGTTCCCCAAAGGTCCACTGAAGTTGTCATCTAAATTTGCAGGAATTTCCAAGCCTGCCAGTTGTGTATAACCAATAAATAAAAGAGATATGGCTAATAATGAGAATCCATTAAAAAAAGTATGCATTATCTGTGCCAAGGGCACCATTGAAGATGTATATGCAACGCTGGTAATGGCCAATGGGGCTGTCATGGAGGGGATTGAAGCAAAGGTGTTTTTTACCTTCTTCGGACTCGATGCGATTACCAAAAAGCAGATGAATAAGATCAAAACCGCAACTGTGGGTAATCCTGCCATGAGGGCACCGGGCGGACTGCCTTTCCCTACCATCCTGGGCGTGATACCAGGAGTTGAGGCCGGTGTGTCTGCAATGATGAAAAGTTCCATGGAGAAACTGGATATCCCACCTGTGGATGAGTTTCTTGAGATGATTACAGCCGGAGGAGGCGAGATTTACGCCTGTAAACTGGCCATGGACATGTTCAAACTCGAGAAAGAGGATCTTTGGGATGAGGTGAAGGCTGTCCTCACCATTGGTGAATTCTATGGC
>JAOZLK010000179.1 GCA_029934875.1 Bacteroidales bacterium
TCAATTACGGAAAGACCCTTCCCCTGGCCCAGGGCATCAAGTTCGACCTTTAGGCGATAGCCCTCTTTCAGTAAGGCTTACTCTGTCAAGGGAATTTTGCTTTAACCATTAGCTTATGCTGGGTTCGAAGCCTTAGCGAATGCGAAGCATGCGGTTTAGCGAGAACCAGTATAAGCTAAAGATTGTGATGAGTAAATATCCTGGGCTACATGGCCCTGGTAAGGATTTTGGAACTAACCATGCTTCTTACAGCTGCAGCGATTCCCTCTGTATCGAAACCACATTCATGATATAATTCTTCCTGAGTTCCATGTTCTACAAAGCGATCGGGTATGCCCAGGCGCAGGACTTTTGCTTTGTAGTTGTTGTCGTTCATGTACTCAATCACAGCACTACCCAGTCCACCAACTGTGGAGGCATCTTCCACAGTAATAACTTTATCAAAGCGGGCGAATACCTGGTCCAGTAATTTGTGGTCGAGGGGTTTCAAAAAGCGCATGTCATAGTGAGCAACGCTAATGTGCTCAAGATCGAGAATAGAAATAGCCTCGCTAACCATGTTGCCGATTGGGCCCAGGGAAAGGATGGCCAGGTCGCTACCATCTTTAAGCTGCTGACCTTTGCCCGTTTCAAGTTCGATGAAAGGCTGTTTCCAGTCCACCATAACCCCACGACCTCTGGGATAGCGAATCACAACAGGTCCTGACTTGCCAAGTTGGGCAGTGTACATCATATTCCTTAGCTCCACTTCGTTGAGCGGGGAAGCAATTGTCATCCCCGGAATACAGCGGAAGAAGGCCAGGTCGTAGGCTCCATGGTGAGTAGCGCCGTCGGATCCCACCAGTCCGGCCCGGTCAAGACAAAATACCACAGGAAGCTTCTGTATGGCTACATCGTGGATCACCTGGTCGTAGGCCCTCTGCATGAATGAGGAGTAGATATTGCAGAAGGGCACCATACCCGTGGAGGCCAAACCCGCAGAGAAAGTAACTGCGTGTTGTTCGGCGATACCCACATCATAGGTGCGGTCTGGCAACTCATCCATCATAATCTTAAGCGATGAACCGGTAGGCATAGCAGGAGTTATCCCAACGATTTTTTTATTGTTTTGGGCGAGCTCCAGGATAGTCTCACCAAAGACATCCTGGTAAAGCGGGGGCTGTGGTTTATCGTACGATTTTCTGATGATCTCGCCGGTATGCATGTTGAATTTTCCTGGCGAGTGATAAGCAGTCTGATCCGCTTCGGCCCTGGCAAATCCCTTTCCTTTCTGGGTAATTACGTGTAAGAGCTTCGGACCGGGAATTTTTTTCATATCCCACAGCACATCTGTAAGGTGCAGAACATCATGACCGTCCACAGGCCCGAAATAGCGGAAATTCAGGGATTCAAACAGGTTACTCTGTTTCAGAAGAATTGATTTTATTGCGTTTTCAATCTTCTGGGCGTAGTTCCGGGCATTGGGAGCAATCTTGTTCATGAAACCCAGCAGGTTCCAGACTTCATCCTTGACCTGGTTGTATCGCCTGGATGTGGCGATATCCAGCAGGTAGTCCTTCATAGCCCCCACACTTGGATCAATGGATATGTTGTTGTCATTCAGGATGACCAGCAAATTTTTCCCGGAGTTTCCGGCATTGTTGAGGGCCTCGTATGCCATTCCGCCAGAGAGCGATCCATCGCCGATGACCGCCACTACCTGCCTGTCATCTTCCTTGTTATATTCATTCCCGGCCGCCATTCCCAGGGCGGCTGAAATAGAGGTGGAGGAATGGCCCACACCAAAAGCGTCGTATTCACTTTCCGAGGGCTTTGGAAAACCGCTGATTCCTCCAAATTTCCTGTTGGTATGAAATACGTCCCGGCGTCCTGTGAGGATTTTATGACCGTAAGCCTGGTGACCCACATCCCAGACAATCTGGTCATGCGGAGCATTGAATATGTGGTGCAGAGCCACGGTAAGTTCTACAACGCCAAGGCTGGCGCCGAAGTGGCCTGGATTAGATGAAACAATCTCTATAATGAACTGTCTCAGCTCATTACTAAGCTGGATCAATTCCTCCGGCCCCAGATTTGTCATGTCGGCCGGACCGTTAATGGTTTCCAGAAGCTTATATTCTCCCAGGGTCTCCTTCATCAATTTCAATTTCTGCTGCAAAGGTAAGAAAAATCGCTTTGTTAATATCTTAAAAGATGGTGGTGAAAAATCACAATATATTAAGGGCCTATTTTATGTAATTTGGAACGATTGAACCGTTCTCTAAAGAGTATTCACTGGTTTTAATGAGAATTACGATGAAAAAAATTCTATATATTTTACTGGGAGCCCTGATGTTGGGGGCCTGTGTGCCTACCAAGGAGTTTAGCCTCTTGTCCGAAAAGACGAATAGCCTCCAGGGTGAACGCGATGAGTTAATGAAGGAAAATGAGTATCTCACAGTGGAGAACCGTGAGATGAATGGCAGGATAGAGAAGGTTGAAAGTCAGCAGGCACGGCTGGTCCAGGACAGCATCAGGATCTATAGAAAAATTGATGAACTGGAAAAGGAGATGACGGCTCTTGAAAGAAAATATATTGACCTGGAGTCGGCACATGAAGCCTTATTGAGGGGAAATGAGCGGGAGACAAGAAGGTTGCTGAATGAATTACAAACCACCCAGGAGGACCTGACTACCAAGGCGCGATTGCTAAAGGAACTTGAATTAAGTGTCAACCAGCAAAAGCAGGATGTGAATCGCTTAAATGCTGAGCTGGAAGCAAGGAATGCCAGGTTGATGGAGATGGAGGCGATGCTTTATGAAAAGGACAGGGTTCTGGATGACCTGAGAACAAAAGTTGCAGATGCCCTGATGGGCTTTGAGGGTCAGGGCCTGACTGTTACCCGAAAGGATGGAAAGGTTTATGTGTCCCTTGATGAAAAACTATTATTCAAATCGGGGAGCACTTCTGTGGATCCAAACGGTGTGAAGGCCCTGCGGCAGCTGGCAGTGGTTCTGGGGAACAATCCCGACATTAACATCATGATTGAGGGTCATACCGACGATGTTCCCTTTCGTAAGGGCTCATCGATTAAAGACAATTGGGATTTAAGTGTGATGCGGGCGACCTCCATTGTAAGGATTATGATGGCTAACCCCAACATAAAACCCACAAATATCACTGTAGCTGGTCGGGGAGAATATCTGCCTGTTGATTCGGCCGACACACCTGAGGCAAGGAGAAAAAACAGGCGAACAGAAATCATTCTGTCTCCAGATTTCGCAGAGATCTTCAGGATTCTGGATATGTAGGGGGTTGAGTCGAGAAAAGGATCAGATGGTCATAATCTCTGATTCTTTGGCTTCCACAATTTTCTCCACCTTTTCGGTGAATTCATCTGTGAGTTTCTGAATCTGATCCTCGGCAGTTTTAGTTTCATCTTCGCTCAGCCCGTCTTTCTGCATCTGCTTATATTCATCATTTGCATCTCTGCGGCTGTTCCGAAGACTTACCCTGGCATGCTCCCCTTCATTTTTCACCTGTTTGAACAGATCTTTTCTGCGTTCCTCGGTTAGCGGAGGAATCGAAAGTCGAATCGCATCGCCATTGTTTGAGGGAGTTATTCCCACATTTGAGTTCATGAGCGCTTTTTCAATGGGATCGATCATTGTTTTCTCCCAGGGCTGTACTAAAATGGTTTTTGCATCGGGCGTACTGATATTTGAGACCTGGTTGAGGGGTGTTTCTGTACCATAATAATCAACCATTACCCCATCAAGAATATGCACATTTGCCTTTCCCGCCCTGATCCTAACCAATTCATTGTCAAGGTGTTCGAGAGAATTTCCCATTCGCTCCTTTGTCATTTCGAAAACTAGTTGAACTTCTTCATTCATGGTCTCCAGTATTGAGTTATGCGCGCCTAATTTATTTAATTTTTAATTAAAGTGCCAATTTTTTCTCCTGAAACGAGTTTTTTCAGATTTCCTTTCTCATTCATATTAAAGACAATAATGGGCAACTCGTTCTCCTTGCACATGGTAAAAGCGGTAAGATCGAGGATCCTTAATTCTTTGTTGAGGGCTTCTTTGAAGCTGATTTCATCATACTTCTCAGCTTCGGGATCTTTTTCCGGATCAGCTGTATATACACCATCAACCCGTGTGCCCTTCAGCATTACATCGGCCTCCATCTCAACTGCCCGCAAAGTTGAAGCTGTATCGGTTGTAAAGTACGGATTTCCGGTGCCCCCCGAGAAGATGACTATTTCGTTGTTCTCCAATGCCTCTATTACCTTCGGTTTGTAATAGAATTCAGCCACCGGTTCCATCCGGATGGCAGTGAAAAGCCTTGCTTTTTTACCCTTGGATTCAAAGGCCGATTGAAGGGCAAGTCCGTTAATCACCGTGGCAAGCATGCCCATGTAGTCACCCTTTACCCTGTCGAAACCCGCTTCAACCCCGGATATTCCCCTAAAAATATTTCCTCCACCTATGACGATCCCCACCTGGGTCCCAATGGAGGATACTTCGATTATTTCATCGATATAGTTCTCCAGTCGTTCAGGATCAATTCCGTGCGACCGACCTGCCATCAGCGCTTCCCCGCTAAGTTTGAGTAGTATTCTTTTGTATGCCATGGGCTTGGTTTTTTTATTTAAAAGTAGGAATTATATCCTTCCTATCCTCAGGCTTATTCGTTGAAGTTAAGGATGAGTCTCTATAGCCCGCAAGAAGGCATAAAAAAACCGCCCTGTGCTGACAGGACGGTTTTATATATCTAAATTTTCAATTTATTTTACAGCAAATCTAACGAAGGATGTTACCGTCAGGTCCTTATCAGAGCTCTGAATGTATTCACGTACAGTCTTCTTCGAGTCCTTTGTGAACTCCTGGTTCAGCAAGGTGGCTTCCTTGAGAAATTTCTTAACCATTCCTTCTGCAATACGGTCCACAATGTTTTCGGGTTTACCTTCCTGAAGTGCTTTCTCGCGACCAATCCTTTTCTCCCGTTCAATGGTTTCTTCAGGAACATTGGATTCATCAACAGCTACGGGTGCCATAGCGGCAACCTGCATTGCTACATCCTTGGCTACCTGCTCACTCACCTCTGTCTTATTGAATCCAACCAGTGTGGCAAGGTTATTACCGGGGTGGTTATAGGCCTGTACTTTCTCAGCAGTAATTGAACCATAAAATCCTAATTCCAGTTTCTCACCAATCATTCCGGTTTGGTCAACAATGCTTTCTGCAACAGTTTTTCCGTCCAATGAACTTGCAAGCAGTGCTTCCAGATCAGCTGGTTTTTCAGCAATGGCAAGGTCAAGAATTGAGGCAGCAAATTTTTCAAAATTCTCATTCTTAGCAACGAAATCAGTTTCGCAGTTCAGGGAGACAAGGGCACCGAAGTTACCTTCAACCTTTGCCTGTACACTACCTTCACTGGCTTCGCGATCGGCACGCTTGTTCGCAACTGCCTGACCCTTTTTGCGAATTACCTCAATAGCTTTATCAAAATCACCTTCTGTTTCCTTCAACGCGGCTTTACAGTCCATCATTCCAGCGCCTGTGACCTTCCTCAGTTTTGCAACATCTGCAGCTTTTATATCAGCCATATCTTAATATCTCTTTAATGCGTTTTTAATCGGATTGAACCTCTTACTTTTTGTCTTTGGGCTCTTCTTTTGCCTGTTCTTCGGCTTTCTTTGCCTCCGGCTTCAGTTCCTCCGGTTGCGCCTCAGTTCCTTTGGTTGCGGCTTTCACCTCAACTTTGGATTCTTTTACCCGCTCTCTTTTGCCTTTAGAGTCTTTTGTCTCTTTTGTCTCTTTTGCCTCTTTTGCTTCTTTTGCTTCTTTTGCCTGCTTATTGTCCTTGGCAATTTTTTCATCCTTCTCCTTTTCCATCTTCCTCTCACTGAGTCCTTCAGCGACAGCTTCGGTAACAAAATTGATAATCAGGGAAATAGACTTGGAGGCATCATCGTTGGCCGGGATGGCATAATCGATATCCCTGGGATCGGAATTGGTATCAACCATTGCAAATACAGGAATGTTCAGCCTGTTTGCTTCACGAACTGCAATGTACTCCTTATGAACATCTACAATAAACATGGCAGCAGGAAGCCTGGTCAGATCGGAAATAGAACCGAGGTTCCTCTCAAGCTTGGCGCGCTGACGAGCAATTTGAAGTCTCTCTCGCTTGGAAAGATTTTCAAAGGTTCCGTCAACACTCATTTTATCAATGGTAGACATCTTCTTTACTGCTTTCCTGATGGTGGGGAAGTTGGTAAGCATCCCGCCGGGCCAACGCTCTGTCACGTAAGGCATATTTACAGCCTTTACTTTTTCGGAAACGATGTCTTTAGCTTGCTTTTTTGTTGCTACGAAAAGAATCTTTCTTCCACTCTTGGCAATCTGCTTCATTGCAGCAGCAGCCTCTACGAGTTTGGCCTCTGTCTTATTGAGGTCAATAATGTGGATTCCGTTCTTCTCCATAAAGATATAAGGAGACATTGCAGGATTCCATTTTCTTTTCAGGTGACCGAAATGTACACCTGCATCCAATAATTCTTTAAAACTTGTTTGTGGCATTGTTTAAATGTTTGCTGGTCAATCAACCGGTAGCCCCTTAAGGGAGTCCGGGCAATTTCGCAATATTTATAAATAGAAATTTTATTCTAGCGCTTGCTAAACTGGAATTTCTTCCTTGCTTTAGGCTGGCCGGGCTTCTTGCGTTCCACAACGCGGGGATCCCTGGTTACAAATCCTTCTGCCCTGAGGGCTGGTTTGTATTCAGGATTTATCTTAATCAGGGCCCTGGAGATACCGAGACGCAATGCTTCTGCCTGTCCGCTCATTCCACCGCCGTCGAGGTTAACTTTGATATCATAATTTCCTTGTAACTCAAGAAGAACGAGAGGTTGTTCAACAATATAATGGAGTTGCTTGTCTGGAAAATAGTCTTTAAAATCCCTGTCGTTTACAGTAATCTGTCCTTTGCCTTCTGACAAATATACCCTTGCAATGGCTGCTTTTCTTCTTCCGATCGTGTTGATCACTTCCATGGTCCTATTTAATTTTATTTAAGTCCAGATTCTTAGGTTGCTGAGCCTGGTGAGTGTGGTTCTCTCCAACAACTACAAAAAGGTTTCTGAAGAGTTCACTTCCAAGGCGACTCTTTGGGAGCATGCCCCTGATCGCTTTTTCCAAAACTGCTGCAGGCTTTTTAGACAACAAATCTTCAACAGTTTGAAAGCGCTGTCCGCCTGGGTAACCCGAGTGGCTTACATATTTCTTATCACTCATCTTATTTCCAGTGAGCTTTACCTTCTCGGCGTTGATGATAATAACATTATCGCCGCAATCCACATGTGGAGTGAAACTTGGCTTATGCTTTCCTCTGAGTACGATGGCAACTTTTGAAGCAAGCCTTCCCAGTACTTCATCCTTAGCGTCAACAACAAACCATTCCTTCTGGACGGTCTCTTTATTGGCTGAAATTGTTTTGTAACTTAAGGTATTCACTTGTATGCGTTTTTGTCCTAAATTTTATGGATCGCAAAAATACAACAAAAATCTATAAAACAAGAAGATATCAACAATAAATTTCCTGCTTTCACAAGATGAGGAATATCAGCTTTGTGGATTTGCTTATTCTTTATGAATCCCGGCTCTGGATTTTCAATTCCGGAAGCAGTTTGCAAAACTATAATAATATAATTAATAATGTATAGGTTCACACAATAGAAGACGCAGTGAATAGTTATATTTAAATAGGAATGCTGTTCATTCATGAAACTAACCCGACGACAAATTCATGAGCAGGTCTATTTCTATGGCCTGATTCTATTGGCAGTTTCGCTGCCTCTTTCCATATTTGCTGTCACCATGTCCCAGATCATACTTCTGACTAATTGGGTGGTGGAGGGTAGGTATGATGAAAAATGGTTGCGGTTCAGGAAAAACCCTGCCATCGGGATTCTACTGGCATTTTATGTTCTTCACG
>JAOZLK010000180.1 GCA_029934875.1 Bacteroidales bacterium
CAGGTGAGAAATAAGTCCTGATGATTCCCACAACAAAGATGATCAGCACCAAAAGCATCATCACCTTGGGGACCTCATAAATAAAGAAACGTATGGCCTCTGTCAGGTGCTTCTCCGGAGTCATTTGGAAGAGGCGGAATACAATGAAATCGGAGATCTCTTGCAGATACTTGTACAAAACGATCCATACAGAGATCAGGATCAGCAGGGGGATTATTTTATTTTCTTTCAAAACCAGACTGAGATAATGTAATAGATTCCGATTCCGATGAAAATTACTGCCACCGCCTTTCTGAACCAGAATTCAAAGGCTTTTATTTTTTTGTAAAGGGAGCCCACCCCGGAGATTGTAAATGCGATTAACCAGGCGAATAAAATCACCGGGATCCCTGTAGCTATCGCAAAAACAACTGGCAAATGAAGACCGGATGTTGAAACGGTCAGGGGTATTAGCATTCCGAAATAGAGAACCCCACTATAGGGGCAGAAAGCCAGGGCAAAGACCACACCCAATAAAAATACATCCAGGTAGGAGAATTTCTTTCGATCCTGGAAGCGTTGCGTAATTCGGTTAAAAGCAGGAAAATTCAGATTGATGATTCCGAGCATGATGATTCCGATGATTAGTAGCAAGGGTCCAATAATCATTCCCCCGTATTGTTGGAAGGCCCCGGAAATTTTAAACTGGTCAGCCCCAAGAAAAATGATGATGGCAAGGGCGGTATACGCAAAGGTTCTGCCAAGGGTATATATCAGACCATTATAGAAGATCCTGTTTTTATTATCAATATCCTTCCCGATAAATCCGATGGCTGTGATATTCGTGGCCATTGGACAGGGACTGATGGCAGTAAGCAAACCAAGTACCAGGGCAGATACAAAGGGGATAGATGTATTTGCATACAGATTATTCAGGAACTCCTCCATGTATTACAGAAGATTGTTGATTTGCGTCTTCAGGATTTCGTGAAATTTATCAGGATTTGTCCGGGCATTCATAAATCCTTCGTTTGTCAGATTCACCTGTTCTTCACCCTTTACAATCAACAGAGTCTGACCGGAAACATGAAGAACTTTGGCTATCTCTGCCCCTTCATCTTCCTCCAGGTTGAGGGAAACAAATCCTACAGTTCCGGCCTCCACTTTGTCTTTGTAGTACATTTGCAATGCCACTTTGGTCTCATCTTCAACCGCATTGCAGGTTGCGCATCTTTTAGTGTTGTGAAAATAGTATATCTGAACATCTTCCGATATTACTTCTCCACTCTTAGGGCTTTCTTTGCTTTGTGTATTACATGCAACAAAAGATAATGCTGCAAATATGATCAGGAAGGAGTATTTTAAGAATCTCATGAGTTTATAAATTATTGCTTAGTACTTCTTTCAGTTCAGAGATTTTGGGGAGCTGTCCCGACATTACCACTTTTTCATTGATGACCAGTGCAGGGGTTCGCATTACCGCATATTCCATGATCTTTTGAATATCCTCCACCTTCTCCACTGTGGCCTCCAGGTTCAATTCTTCCACAGCTTTCCTGGTTACTTTTTCCAGTGATTTACATTTTGCGCAACCAGTGCCTAAAACTTTGATTTCCATTTTTACGGATTTATGAATTTGTTAAATAAAGTCCGGGCCAATTCCCAGTTGTCCCGATTCAGACAATATTTGATTTTCGGGGCTTCTGTTTCACCCTGAATCAGGCCAGCATCCTTTAATTCCTTCAGATGCTGGGAAAGGGTCGATTTTGCGATTGGTAGCACCTCGGTCAGATCACCGCTATAGCAGCAGCTTTGTTTTGAAAGCAATTCAAGAACATAAAGCCGGATGGGATGAGCCATTGCTTTCGCAAAGCGTGCAAGACTCTTTTGGTCTTCAGATAATACCTCTTCCTTCATATTGTTCGTTAAATTACGAACAAAGGTATGATTTCTTTTTAAAGCTTCAACAGATGCTTTACTCAGTTTCTGAAGAGATCCTGAAGTGAACCGGGATGGTGTACATGACGTTCACCGGTTTCCTATTGTTTATTCCGGGTTTCCACTTGGGAGACAAGGATAATACTCTGATAACTTCCAGATCAAAATCTTCGTTCAAGCCTTCTACAATCCTGACATTGATTAATTGTCCTGTTTTGTCGATTACAAACTGACAGACCACTTTGCCTTCCTCGTTGTTAATCATATTGAAAGGAGGATATATTGCATTTTCCTGTATAAAACTCAGAAATTCTTTCATCCCCTTTTTACCGAATTTAGGAGACTTTTTTGCCAGTTGGACAGAATCCTCACCAAGATCTATGTCCCCAAAATTTTTCATAAACTGAATCGCAGCGGAATAATTCACCGATGAGACAACCTGCCCTTCGCCATCGAAAAAACTCCATACCCGGAACGGTATGTTATTGCTGTAGAACCCACTGGCATAGGGCTTTCCCCCGGGAGTATAAAAGCTATACTGCCCGGTTCTGACCAGTGGTTCCAGGGAGCTGATTTTCCCGGAAAGTAAAGTATTGTTCTTGTCCATATCGAGAATGCTATATTGAAAACCAGCATCCTCGCTGGCTTTAATAAAAACAGAATGCATCCCATAGCTGAATTTCGGGTATATGATTACCTCCTCTGAGCTTGCTACTTCCGTTTGGGAATGAGCAAAAAGAGGAAGTAACAACAAAATTATGGAGGTTAATCGTCTCATCTGATATTGCATTTAGTGTGAATTTATTTTAATCTGGTATTCTTTAGGAGGGGTGGCCTGCATCAGGTGCTGAACAAAGTAATCCCAGCGCCTGCGCATGATGTAGAAGCTATCCATACCATAACCATGACGTGCATTGGGAAGTATAAGGAAATCAAAATCTTTGTTCGCCTTAATCAAAGCGTCGGCTACCAGGTAGGAATTGTAAGGAGGGACATTATCATCCATGCCACCGTGAATGAGGAAAAGCTTTCCCTTTAAATTTTTTGCATAAACCTGGTTAGCCTGTGATTCATAGTTGGACACGCCATCGCTATCTTTGATCTCCAGTCCGATATATCTTTCTCCCCAGTCGTCTTCATAATTCCTGTTGTCGTGGTTGCCGGATTCTGAAATTCCCACCTTAAAGAAATCCGGGTACTTAAACATGGCAGCCGCTGTTGCAAATCCTCCGCCTGAATGCCCCCAGATTCCAACCTTATCCAGATCAAGGAATTTATATTCCTGTCCCAATTGCTTAAGTCCGGATACCTGGTCAGGCAAAGTGTTTTCTCCCATATCGCCGTAGCAGGCATCGTGAAATGATTTGGACCTGTTGGGGTTGCAGCTTCCTTCAATCTGGACCACAACGAAACCTAATTCGGCCAGGGCCTGGTTATCTCTTCTGACTGCCCGGAAGGTCCAGGAACCCACACTTCCTCCCTGGGGTCCAGGGTAGATGTTCACTACCACCGGGTATTTCTCTTCTGTATTAAGTGTTGAGGGAGTAAACATGAGACCATATAAATCCCATTGGTCGTTGGCTGATCTCACGGTAAAAGGCTGCGGGGGCTTCCAGCCACTTGCTTCTAACCTTGAGATGTCGGTTTTTCCCAGGCTTGCTGCCAGTTTTCCCTTGGTATCCCGCACTTCATGTATGGGGGGCACATCGGCCTGGGAATATGAATCGACGAAATATTTTCCTTCTGGTGATATTCTCACGCTATGATCCGCTTCGGCTGGTGTCAGTAGTTTTAAGTTTTTGCCGCTGAAATCAACACGGTAGAGGTAGTTAAAATACGGATTGCCGCTTCCCAGGTGATGGCTCCCCACAAAGTAAATAACCCGCTTTTCCTGATCTACATTTAAAACCCTTCTTACCAAATAGTTGCCAGATGTTATTTGATTCTTTAATGCGCCTGAATCTACATCGTAGAGGTATAAATGTCCCCAGTCACTTCTTTCGGAATACCAGATAATTTCGTTTGTCGCTGGAAGGTACTTCCAGTTTATGGCGTCCTGTCCCGATTCGTACTGAGTGCTCACTATTTCTTCAAAGATCTCGCTCACTTCACCTGTTATACAAGAGGCCATGCGTATATTTTCCTGCTTATGGTCACGGCTTGTTGATACAAATACAAGTTGCTGACTGTCATCGCTCCAGGCCACATCATCAAAACCTCCCTCACATGAAATGTCATCGCAAAGGGTACCCCGTCTTGCGTCGGCTTCCATTTTCAACCTGACCATTGTGGGCTCTCCGCTCACATCAATAATTACCCTGTGAATCCGGATAATATCCTCATCCCCGGGAAGGGGATACTTCCATTCCATCAGCTCAGGGGCACCAACTTTTGTCTTTACCAGGTACATGTCGCTAACATGTCTTTGATCCTGCTGAAAAGTGGCAATTTTCCTGGAGTCGGGCGACCAGCTGAGAATGGGCCTGTCGCTGTGCTTCCAACCTGCGTTGTCGGTGGCATAAGCGAAGTTTTTTATGCCATCTGTGGTAAGTGCCTTTTCCTCCTTAGTACTTACATCTCTGATCCATAAATTCCATTCGCGAATAAAGGCTACATATTTTCCATCGGGCGATGCTATTTCATATCTCGATCCCCTGCTTGCTTCCTTGTCAACTGCTCCCTTTTCAAATAATTCCTCCTGAGAATCGGCAACGATTCGTTCCCCCTTATTCGGGTTAAAAAGCACATATTCTGCCTGGCCTTCTGTTTTGGACTGGTACCAGAGCCTGCCATCGGGCAGCCACTGTGGACGGATATTATTATCAATCAATTCATTGACTTTCAGCATTGCCACGGCACGATCGTAATCGGCTTCCGTAAATGTTTTGCCGCTTTGCGCCTGTGTTGCATTGGTGAGCAGTGCAAGCACCATTGCAAAAACAGGGATAAGATTATTCTTCATGATTTGAAATTGTGAGATTTACAGCTTTTATGAGATGTTAATATATGGAGAAAATCATGAAATCCGGCTTGTCCGAAAAAGTGAAGAACTGGACGACCGACATCAAAGCTAATCTTTACCATTATTGTTACAATAGAATTCAATTAATTCCCTATTCATGAAGTTTGGCCAGCAGTGGATCGGCCAGGTAACTACCCAGATCAGCAAGTCTCTCAAGATCCTTAAAAGCTCCCTTTTGGTCGCCAGTGTAGTACCTGGCTAAGCCTCTTTGATACAATGGCTTTGTTGTATAATTTTATTGCTCTGTTGTATTTGCCCTCTTTGGACAGTTTATCAGCTTTATTTGCATACAACTGGGCAGTTTTATACATTTCAATCCCGTCAAACTTGAAAATAACGGTCACTTCCTTTTCCATTGTCACAGGATGACCATTGTTTGTGCCTGGAGTCCACGCTCCATTGGCGGTTTCTAATGCTCTTATCACAGCTTCATCGTATTTAGGACAAACACTATTGATAACCAGGTATTCAGAGAGGTTTCCGTTTGGCAGGACTTTAAATTGAATGAATACACTTCCCTCTATCCCAGCTTTATTAATAAATTCTTCTTGAAAGGCAAGGCTTTCCTGTAAGAAATCTTTAATACTGGCAGTTTCATTAATCCCTTTGAATTCGGGTTCCAGAACATTCATCATGCCTGGTTTTTCGGATACATCTTCATTTTGGGCAAAAGAGAATGAAGAAAACATTGCGAACATCAACATCAAAATGGAAAGTCTCATGGCTATAATTTTTGTAGTTAAATAATTAATGCTATTTCTTCTTGATAAGAAAAATTCACCTCTTTACCCTCCTGTTAAAAGCCTCCTTTCTGTTTAGTTAAGTCCAGATGGTAAAGATGAATGAGTAGTCTGATAGCACTGCCCGTTATTAGCCAACTATGAGACCTGTAATTAGTATATCGGACATATATCGGACATTCCTACTGAATATCAGACACATTTCAGACATTTAATAAATATATAGTACCTTTTTTCTCTCCTTCCTTTCTTAACAAATTCAGCTTTGTAAGTTTTTCAAAATCTCTAAATGCAGTTTTTTCAGTAATGTCAAACATATCACGATAAATGCGATTTGAAATATTTCCATTTTCTTTTACATAACGAACCGCTTCAACCTGTCTGTCATTCAATCCCATTTTCTGTAACTGGTCATCTGTGAATTGGTCTTTGAATATCTTACTTATAAAACCACCTTGTTCTTCTTTCAGAGCCGGCTCAGGTAACCCGGCTTCTTTACATGCTTCAATGATTTTGATGGTTCCCCTACCCCATGAATCAATGTATCCGGCTTTGAAACATGTATCAGCGATCAGCGGGTTTCTCGGTTTGGAGTGGTGGACTTTCTTCAAGTCCTCTTCTGAGATACCTTCCGGCAGACCACCATCATTCCAAATGCTGAAATTGTTATCATACAAACGTATTTGCGTTGGTGCTCCCATATAAATACGGTGTACCAAAGCATTGAGGATCATCTCACGGACGGCTGCAACTGGATATTCGTCTTTTTCTATCCTTTGCATACCCACAAAATCAATCGGATGAATAAAGAATTTAGCATTGAGTATATCAACAATCCGTTCTTTGAGCTGGATAAGATTGCCTTCAATGACTTCATGAAATTTGAGATCGGCATCCGACTTGCCAAACTTGCCAATCTTGACAGTCATGCTTGGATAGAATTTCCCGGGGTCATTTCCAAACAGCAAAATGGCGGCCCTTTTTATTTGTCCGTCTTCGAACAGGCGTAGCTTTTCAAGTAAATCCGGCAGGTTAATGTCATCCTCCACATCGATTCGTTTGGCTATTCTTGCATCTTTAAGAAATTGCTTAATCGTGGTCTCATCAATATCCTCAACGGATGCCCTTTGCTCAGGAATATCATCCCAGGTCTTACCGGTTCGTCTCAGAATGAACTCATTTAGTGCCAGGCCTTTCAGCTCCTGCAAGGTGCTTCCGGTACGGACATAGTATTTGCCCCTTACTGAGATGGGAACATCAAAACGGGGAACAACGATCTCAAGAAAATACTTGTCTTTCTCACTTTGAAGATTGACTTCCGCATATACACCCAGAATATCCCGGAACTTGTTGGGGAGTTGTTCCAGTAACTCATTGTGGTTGTCGATACCCGATACCGTTCCAATATCATCAATACCGATATACAGGATGCCACCGCTGGCATTGGCAAATCCGCAAATCCATTTCAGGTATTCATCCCGCCAGTTAGTTTTATATTCTATGTTTTGACTTTCGATCATTTCAACGTCTCCTGTTTCTCTATTAGTTCTTTTGTCATCATTGTGAAAATTGGTTAACCGAAACTATATGATTTGTAAGATTGGAGCATACTACCTGTTAATGATTCTGAAGGACATTTATCAGCCTGTTCAATTCTTAATTCTCTTCATGGCAAGTTGCGATGATCCGAGTTTACGAGCTCGGAGTCACTAATATGAGTGATGCAAAGCTCCGTGAACCTACAATAAGACAACTCTGAAATATTCGAAAAAAGGAAGTTTCCCCACCCAATTTGCCCATTTCAAAAAGCACGCCCTGTCGGGCACTCTACTTTTTGAAAAGAGCAAAAGGCCAGCCGTTGCTTTCAGCGATTGCTTTGCAATTCGAAACTTTTTCCCGCGCGCAGGAAAACAAGCGATCGCAGTGGTATTAAAGATTTCGCTAAGAATCGGGATAAGTTATGGACGGACATTGACTCTTATTTTTTTTGCAAGCAAAATGCACAATTTTTCATCTTTATTCGCAACCGAATTTGGGAACAAACCGTTTTAATGGGATTTGTTTATCCTACCAGTTACAGGATGCCGGGTTGCCCGATGTTTCACCGATCTGCCTGGATCGACCGGCCGGCAAAGCCCCAACGTGTGGAGAATTCAGAGAATGGTTCCATTATCCGGTCCGCCAGCCGTTGCCTGTGGCAGAGGCACTCCACTCGACATGGGCGGAATCGCCATAGTTCAGGAATTTTTACCTTCTTCTCCTTCGAAAAAGGTTCGAACTTCGTTCAAAACA
>JAOZLK010000181.1 GCA_029934875.1 Bacteroidales bacterium
CATGTTAAACAGGGCACAGAGACCAGTCACATTTCAGCCTTCTGGGATGTGATGCCCACCCTTGCTGAAATTGCAGGAGCCAGCTTGAGCGATACGCTGGATGGAATATCTTTTCTTCCCACGCTTACCGGCGAGGGCGAACAGGCTGATCATGACTATCTCTACTGGGAGTTCCATGAAAAAGGGGGTAGAATTGCTGTCAGGAAGGGCAATTGGAAAGGTGTCAAGTACAATGTACAGAAAGATCCCGGAAAGGAGATTGAACTTTATGATTTAAGCGTGGATTCGGGTGAGACAAATGATGTGGCTTCCGATTTTCCGGATGTCGTGAAAGAGTTGACAGGGATCATGAAAGGAGCCCGGACGGAATCGGATGTCTTTCAATTTGACGCTGCAACCTTTCTGAATGTGGATTAAACGGGAAATGATATGTTGATCAAGAAATTTATAACGATCCCTCTTCTGCTCCTGCTCCTGTCGTTTCACACGGCCGATCCTGATACTCCCAGGGTCAGGATTCCCCTGGATTTTGACTGGTCTTTCCAGCTGGGTGACGTGGAGGGAGCAGAGAAAGAAGTATTCGATGATGCTTCCTGGAGGATACTGGATTTACCCCATGATTGGAGCATTGAGGGCAGTTACGACCAGGCTAATCCCTCAGGTATAGCCGGGGCATTTTTACCTGCAGGCATTGGCTGGTACCGAAAGACAATTGATTTGGAGGAACTCCCCGGGGATGATCAATATTTCATCGAGTTTGATGGAGTATATATGAACAGTGATGTGTGGATCAATGGAGTACACCTGGGAAACAGACCCTATGGGTATATCAGTTTCAGCTACAACCTGACCCCATTTCTCAAAGCTGGTAAGAACGTTCTGGCTGTCAGGGTGGATCATTCAAATGTGCCAAGCGGAAGATGGTACACAGGTTCTGGTATTTACAGGCACGTCTGGCTGACAAGAACAAAAAATGTCTACATCCCCCAGTGGGGAACAAGGGTAGTGTCACAGCTGGAAGACAAGAATAAAGCAGAGCTTAATCTCGAAATTCAACTGAGCAACAAAAGCGGTTCGTCTCAAAATGTATCTGTGGAAAGTTTCCTCCTGGATCCGAATGGGAAACGAATTTCCAGGGATAAAAGCAAGATAAACATTGGTGAAGAGGGGCAGCTGACCCATCGATTTAAGGTGAAGGATCCGGCTCTCTGGTCGCCCGATCACCCAAATATGTACACCATTGAGACTGAGGTCAAAATAAATGGACAGGTGCTCGACTCTTATCAGACCACCACGGGTATTCGTGCCGCAGAATTCAGGGGAAGCCAGGGTTTCTTTCTGAACGGTGAATCCATCAAATTTAAAGGCCTCTGTAATCATCATGATGCCGGACCTGTTGGGTCTGCTGTTCCGGATGATGTACTATTACGTCGATTAAAATTAATGAAGGAGATGGGTTGTAATGCTTTGCGTACAACACACAATCCCTATTCCCCGGAATTCTACACCATGTGTGACACCATGGGATTTCTGGTAATGAATGAGGCTTTCGATGGCTGGTGGGAACCCAAAGCAGATTTTGACTATGGAAACTACTTTGAAGAGTGGTGGCAACGCGATCTTTCAGATTTTATCCGGAGAGACCGGAACCACCCGTCGGTGGTTATATGGAGTGTCGGCAATGAGGTCCGGGAATTTACAGCTGAACAGCAAAAGGAAATTGTTGATTTTGTAAGGGAACTTGACCCTGCGCGACCGGTGACCCAGGGCCGCGGATACGAGAAACCCCACATAGATATTGCCGGATTTAACGGCCATGGCGAATTCAAGGGAAGCCTGGAGGAATATCATCAGCATCATCCTGAAAAGGCTGTCATCGGTACAGAGATTACGCATACATTACAGACAAGGGGAGTTTACCGGACCAAGACCTGGTACCGGACCAAAGATAATCCGGCACCATGGGAAAAGCCTGAAGATTTTGACAGGATGGAGGCCAGGGTGGTGAAGATTCCTGATTTGTCGGTTGAGGAAGTTTTCAAGGGTGTTAATCCAAAATACCAATCCTCCTATGATAATTCCATCGTGCGTATAGGGGTTCGCGACAGCTGGAAACAGGTGGAGGAACATGATTATTACCTGGGTAATTTCCGTTGGGCCGGATTTGATTACCTGGGAGAATCTTTTGGCTGGCCGGCTCGAACTGCCAACTTTGGCATCATTGACCTGGCTGGTTTTCCGAAGGATCATTATTACCTCTATCAGAGTTTATGGAGCAAAACCCCCATGGTTCACATGCTGCCCCATTGGACACACCCCGGGAAGGAGGGGGTGAAGATACCAGTTGTTGTCTATACCAACTGCCAGTCGGCAGAGTTATTCCTGAATAACAGGAGCCTGGGAGAACAGCAGGTGGGTGAAGAAGAACAGTTGGTATGGTCAGTACCCTATGAAGCAGGCGAAATCAAAGTTGTTGCCAGGAACAGAGGAGAGGAGATTTGCAAAAAATCATATACTACGGCAGGCGAGGCAACAGGGATATACCTGATTGCTGACAGGAAATCAATACGGAATAATCGAAGCGATGTGGTACATATTGAGGCACAGCTCAGGGATGAAAATGGAATCATGCTTCCTGATGCCAAGCATATGATTGAATTTGAAATAAGTGGTCCGGCAAAATTATTGGGTGTTGAAAACGGTGACATCCTGGACTTAGCACCCCACAAGGTGAATTACCGCAGGGCATTTAAGGGGAAGTGCCTGCTTATCATTCAATCAACAGGGGAAAAAGGGATGATTGAGATAAAAGCAAAATCGGAGTATCTTATGCCGGGAAGGGTCAGGATCGTTTCGGGGAATTAGAATTTACTATCAGAGAAAATTGGCGTATGAAAAGATCAGGTCTGTTATTTGTAGTGCTAATGCTTGTAACCCCCCTGGTTTACGGGCAAAATGACTGGGAGAATCCACAGCTTTTTCAAAAAAACAGGGAAAAAGCAAGGGCTACCTTTTATCCCTTTGCAAGTGAGGGAAAGGCAAGAGAAAATGACCCTGGCACAGGGAAATACATTAAATGTCTGAACGGAAAATGGAAGTTTAACTATGTAGGAAGAGCTTCAGAAAGACCGCTGGATTTTCACAAAAGCGATCAGGATCATGCCAGTTGGGATGAGATCCCGGTTCCTGGAAATTGGGAGTTATATGGATACGGCTTCGCCAACTATTCAAATATTATCTACCCCTTTAAAAAAGACCAACCTGATATTGAGGATAAATATAGTCCCGTAGGCTCGTATGTAACCTGGTTTGATATTCCTGAAGACTGGGATGGAAGGGAGGTATACATTCAGCTTGGCGCTGTTAAATCAGGTTATTATATCTGGTTAAACGGAAGTGAAGTGGGGTATAATCAAGATTCAAAGCTGCCGGCCGAATTCAAGCTCACGCCTTATCTGCAAAAGGGGAGAAATAAGTTGGCAGTACAGGTATTTCAGTTTACAGATGGCAGTTACCTCGAAGACCAGGATTTTTGGCGTTTGTCTGGTATTCAGAGGGATGTCTATTTGTTTGCACGTCCTAAAGTGCATATCCGCGATTTCTTTGTCAAAGCATTGTTAGATGAGGAATATGAGAATGGTGTTTTTGACCTTGATGTAGAATTACTTAATTGCGACAAGGGTTCTGCGAAAGATTATTCTGTTGAGTATAAGTTATTTGATCAAGAAAGCAGGATGGTACTTCATGAGGTGGGTAAAAAACTTTCAGTCCCTGAAAATATAAGCCTTAATTCCACATTTAAAGCTGAAGTTAAGCAGGTAAAAAAATGGTCGGCAGAAGATCCTTATTTGTACAAACTCGCTATCCTGCTTAAGGATTCTAAAGGGCAACTTGTGGAAGCAAGCTCTGTATCTGTAGGATTTAGAACTACGGAGATAAAAGGAGGACAATTATTGGTGAATGGTCAGCCCATTTTGCTAAAAGGGGTTAACCGTCACGAGCATGATGAATATTTTGGTCATGTAATCAATGAAGAATCAATGTTGGCCGACATTAAGCTGATGAAGCAGTTTAATATTAACGCAGTCAGAACCAGTCATTATCCCAATGATCCCAGGTGGTATGCACTCTGTGACCGTTATGGAATTTATCTATATGATGAAGCCAATATCGAATCTCATGGTTATGGCTATAAGATATCAGAAACCCTCGCCAATAAGCCGGAATGGAAAGAAGCGCACCTTGCCCGATGTTTGAATATGCTGGAGAGGGATAAAAATCATCCTTCCATCATAGTATGGAGTCTGGGGAATGAGGCCGGAACCGGTTCCACGTACCTGGAGGCTTACAATGCCATGCATGAAAGAGATGGGAGCAGACCCGTTCAATATGAGAGAGCGGAAAAGCTCACCGACATCACGGAAAGACATACCGATATCCAGGGTGATATGTATCGCCGGATAGACGACATAAAGAATAACTGGATAGGGACAGACCCGGATCGGCCCTTTATCTGGTGCGAATATGCCCATGCCATGGGAAACAGTAGCGGTAATTTCCAGGAATACTGGGATCTGGTTGACTCACATCCACAGATTCAGGGTGGTTTTATCTGGGACTGGATGGACCAGGGACTGGCTGATTATAAGGATGGAGAAAAATTCTGGGCCTACGGGGGTCATTATGAACCAGCAGGGCAAACCCATGATGAGAATTTTTGCTTTAATGGGGTGGTTGATGCAGACCGTAGGCCTCATCCCGGCCTGTATGAAGTGAAAAAAGTATACCAGAATATCGAATTCAGGGTTGAAGATATTTTAAGCGGAAAAATCACTATCAAAAACAGGCGCTTTTTTACCAGTTTATCTGATGTAGCCTTTAGATGGGACCTGGTGGCCGATGGTAAACCCGTGAAATCGGGAATACTGCATTCGGTGAATATTGCACCACAGGAAGAGAAAGTGTTTACAATAGACTATGGCGAATTACGCGAGGGAATGGAATGGTTCCTAAACCTATCAGCTGTAAATATTGCACCCAATCCATTGCTTTCCCTTGGCCATGTGCTTGCCAGTGAGCAATTAAAAATATCAGGTAAGCAATTAGAAGTGGGTGATGACACCGGTAGGGAAAAGAGATTGGTCCTGGATGAGAATGATCTTACCATCAGCATAAACGGCGAGAATTTTAAGATAGAGTTTTCAAAATTAAACGGTGCACTGAGTGCTTATGAGATCAATGGATATGAGATTATCGCCAGTCCCCTGGTCCCTGATTTCTGGCGGGCACCCACCGATAATGATTTTGGAAATAAAATGCCGGAGCGTTGTATTATCTGGAAAGAAGCCAGCACAGGCGGAGTCCTTCGTTCAATTGAAAAAGCACAAATTTCTGACTCAAGAATTCAAATCAATACCGAGATCTTTTTCCCTTCAATTGACGGACTTGTAAAAGTGGAATACCTGCTTGAAGGGAATGGGAGGATTGATGTGAGCTATGAATTTAAAGCCCAAAAGAAAAAACTTCCCGAGATTCCCCGTATTGGGCTCGTGATGCGTCTGGCAAAAGAGTTTGATCACCTGAAATATTATGGAAGGGGGCCCTGGGAAAACTATGTGGACAGAAACACAGCAGCCTTTGTGGGTATATACGAATCTAAAGTAAAAGATCAGTATTTTGCTTATGGCCGTCCACAGGAAAATGGGCATAAGTCTGATGTTCGTTGGCTGAGTTTATCTAATTATTCCGGTTTGGGGCTTAAAATTGTTGCCCTGGACGAAACCCTGGAGTTTAACGCTTTACACCATGCCACATCAACCTTTGACCCCGGCACTCAAAAACTTCTTCGAACTCCGCTGGATGTTGAGGAGGGTGATTTTGTCGAACTGCATATTGATCATAAAATGATGGGTGTGGGAGGAGATAACAGCTGGGGTGCCAAAGCACACGATGCTTATATGTACTATGCAGATAAAGAATATAAATACAACTTCAGTATTATTCCCGGGATATAAGACCCGATCGTATCATAATGCTGAGCTTAAGCGGCTTTAAATCAATGACTGATAAATTCAGAAATAAGAAGCTTTTAAGGGTCTTTGCGTTTTTTATAGTACAGATGCTCACTGTGAGCATTATAGCGCAAAGTCAAATTAACAAGCCAAATTTCATTATCATCCTTGCCGATGATCTGGGTTATGGCGATGTGGGTTTTACAGGCAGCACACAGATAAATACACCACACATTGACGCCCTGGCAAAAGATGGCGTGATATTTACCCAGGGCTATGTATCAGCACCTGTGTGCGGACCTTCCCGTGCCGGTTTGATGACCGGGCGGAACCAGGTCAATTTTGGTTTTGACAACAATCCGATCGTGGATTTACCACAGTTTGATAGAAACTTTGTGGGTTTGCCCGTGGAGGAAAAAACCATGGCCGATCGCCTTGCCGAGCTGGGCTATGTGAATGGCCTGGTTGGCAAATGGCATCTGGGTGAGGCGGAGCATTTTCATCCCTTAAAAAGAGGCTTCCATGAATTCTGGGGTTATCTTGGAGGGGGGCATGATTATTTTCCCTCAAAGCCGGACGGCAAGACTTATCACCGTGAAATTATTTGTTCATATAAAGAGCCGCAGGTAATTACTTATATCACCGACGATAAGGGGGATGAATGTGTGGAATTTGTTCGCAGGCACAGGGATGAATCCTTTTTCCTCTATGCCTCCTTTAATGCCCCTCATACACCGCTCCAGGCCACCGAAGAGGACCTTGCACTCTATGCTCATATTCCTGAGATCAGACGACGAACTTATTGTGCCATGGTCCACCGCCTGGATGAGAATGTGGGTAAAATTACAGAGGAGCTGAAAAGAACCATGGACACTCAATGCACCCCTGCGCGGATCGAAGGGCATCCTTCTGGAAGGTGGGATACGCGTGCCATTTAGCATGACATGGCCAAATAAACTTAAAGCTGGTACAACATTCCACCAGCCAGTCTCTTCACTTGATCTTACACCCACCTTCGTAGCCCTGGCCGGTGGAAGCATTGACCCCGCCGACAATATGGATGGATGCAATCTAATCCCCTACCTGAATGGGGATCTTACTGAGGCTCCCCATTCTGAGATGTACTGGCGCTTTACCATCAGCGCATCCATTCGCCAGGGTGACTGGAAACTGGTACGCCTGCCAGATCGCCTGCCCTTGCTTTATAATTTGAAAGAAGATATTGCTGAGCAGAACAATGTGGCCGACCAGAATCGGGAAAAGCTTGAGCATATGTTAAAAGCGCTGGGCGACTGGGATGTTTCCTGCCCCCAGGTTCTTTATCTTGAAGGCAATCGCTTCAGGCGGAATCAGGTCGATCTGTATGACCGGAAATATCAACTGGAGCAGCCGTTAACTAAATAAGCCTATGAAAAAGCAAATTCTGACACTCCTGTTCATCACTGTGGCAAGCAGCCTGTTTGCAACAATCTACCATGTGGAAATTACAGGAAGTGATGCGCTTAACCAGGGTTCGAAAGAGAAACCCTGGGCAAGCATCGCCCACGCAGTTGCAGAGTCAGCCGCTGGCGATACAATCCTTGTGGGAGTGGGTACCTTTACAGAACATTCATTGGAAATCCCTAAAAACATTATCATACGGGGAAGAGGTGCGGAATATACAATCATCCAGGCCGGTGAAACAATGCCAACAGGCGGAAGCGGAAATGTGTTGTTCACCATCCAGGCCGAAGTCCAAATCAGCGGACTGACCATCCGGCACGGATCACCCGGCATCCGGGTAGTATCCTCGGGAGACCTGTATTTGACCGACTGTAATGTGACAGAATGTTATTCGGAGACTCCGGGAGCAGGGATCAATGTAGCCGGTAATCTGAGAATGGAACGATCTTGTGTGGCATACAATGAAAGCCCTTCTTTCGGAGCCGGGATTTATGCATCACGCA
>JAOZLK010000182.1 GCA_029934875.1 Bacteroidales bacterium
CAGAGTGTCTGAATTCAGTATTCGTGATCAGGGCATTAAATAGTTGTGTTGACCAAACCGCGTTGATCCAGGGATGTTCAGATGCTATACCCATGGAGAACTTAAGAGTGTTATATCTATAAGTAGCAAGACCCGGCAGATCATAACAAAAATCTGTATCATACAGAATCCACCGGAAAAGAGAGCCAGGTGCCTGTGTGGACCAGAATTTGATGTTATGCTGGGGCCAGTCCCAGTTGTCGAGATAGACCTCCAGCAACCAGTAGCGGATGTAGTTATCCACATCCATCATCCCTTTTACTACATTGTATTCATCATCATTTTGCAGCTTATGGGTGAGGGCAAAATTTAGCATTTCATCATACGTTTTCCGGCTTCCTGCCATCACCGATGTATTGTCCTGAAACATGTTTATATCCTCGGTGTGCACGTGATGATTGGAGGCAATAAAATGCTCGTTCAGCTTCTCCCTCATATTAATAATCCCCCAGTACTCCCCGTTCAGGTAAAGCACTACCGGTCGATAGCCCTGACGATCTAATTGTAATTTACCTGCCAGGTTGCCAGATATCGCATCCCTGAACATCCCTTGATTCCAGTCACCACCATTGTTCCTGAGAATAAAGGTTTCGAATTCTTCAATATCTTTTTCGTGAAAAAGTGGATTTGAGAAACTCCCCTTACCATATTTACTCCTGGCATGCAGGGAAAATGGTTTTTGAGCCAGGATCCTGGTAGATCCACCATAAATCTTAATACCGGCATTCTGGGCAATCAACTCTTCACCATTTACATCATATATTTCCAGGTAAACAGGCTTTTCCCAGTCCTGCCAGTAATTTGCTCCCCAATATGGCCATTCGGGAATGGCATTGGGCCCCGTTTCATAAATCCCGGTATTATAATCCCAGAGATTTTCAGGATCCGTAGAGAGTGAAACAAGCGGAAGATCATGTGGCCGACCCTTAAAAAAAGTCCTGGTAGTTACAGGTCCCGGTAAATTGCCTGATCTTAGAATTCTTGCACGGATAACCCGGGTAGTGGAAATTTCCAGCCCCGCAGTATAAATTACTGAACTAGAGTCAGGTTCAGAACCATCTGTTGTATAGTATATTGTGTCATTTTCATTTTGAGCAAGCATCTGAACCAATGTTGACTCATCTTCCTCACCGGTGCTTATGAATTCCACTAAATCAACAAAATAGCCTGAGGAAAAAGATGTACTGTTCTCAAAACCGGGTGTGGGTAACTCAAAATAGCCAAATTGAGTCTGATCAGCCTGAGATCTGCCATATGAATGGTCATTAGGAAGAGGATTTCCGGAGATTGAATCCGTAATCAAGCCTGCCCCATCTGAAAGATAGATAGCCTCACCCTCTGAGGCAATTTTAAAATTTGAATGCGAATACTCATTCCTGAGAGCGATGTATTGATTCCCATATACGTATTGCTCCTGGACTTCGGAAAACCCCAGGAGGAAAAAGGGTATAGAGCTCATGTCCGAGGAGGTACTACCCACATTATGAACCTCCACGGCAAGTACGTTTTCACCCTCCTGCAGAAGATCTGAATGATTGCTCAGGTAAAAAGACTCAGGGGGATTGCCGTTATACATGAGTGCTTCATGACCAATGAGACTGGGTGAGTCAAAACTAAATTCGTCACCGGAATTTCCCATGGAAGAACTCCGGGCGATCTCAGTTCCATTCAGATAGGCAATAAAACCATCATCATAATCCATAAACAGCGCCGCATTGGTCACTTTCGTCAGATCTGAAATATCAAATGTCTGCTGCATATAAAGGGAGACAGATTGCCCGATCACAGTCGAGTCGTCTTCGTCACTGTAGCCAATACCACTCTTTCCTACAGACCACTCTATGCTGGCACCGGCCGAAGATTTCCATGAATCACCAATCTCAGCTACAGGGATATGATATCTCCATTCATCGCCCATATCAATGATTGTATGCCAGTAGGAGGGAATGGTTTGGATGTCCTTCCCGGAAGCGAAAATAAGCAAATACGCATCTCCCGGAAGATCAACAGGAGGAAGGTTCCATTTATTTAATTCGTCTTTATTATCTGAAATCCAGTAGTTTTCCAGGTGTATGTCTTCATCTCCGGAATTATATATCTCAATCCAATCCGGATGCTCTCCAAACTGATCTTCCAGGATTGTAAAATTATTGGACATCAGCTCATTCAGCAGGAGCTGGGAATGGCTATCCGTATAAACGAATGAGAGCAGTATAAGCAGGATTGTGAGCGATCTTTTTGTCAATAGGTGTGTTTTTTACAATTAGTTAGGAAGGTGATATCTATGTCCGTTTACAGCTATTTCTTCTGATACTCGAAGATTTCCTCTTCTTTATCAATGCATCCAAATGTTTGAATAACAGCATTTTTATTCAAAACAGTGATGGGCTCCTTCGCTGTGTAATTTCTCATACGGCATCCAAACATTGATATGGTACATCTTTCATCTCCTTTTACGGTCATAAAATCATAAGAAACACCGTGGTTGGTGAGTGCAGGGTTATTTCCTGAAAATGCTTCCACATTGGATAGGGCTGTATGACCTTTTCCTTCGATCACTATCGGATGAATATCCTCTATGGCTTCACCGGCATTGGCAATGATAGAACCCTGGGCAATTTGCCAGTTTCTGTTGAATGTATTGTTTCCAGTTTTATGTATACCTATTGTCACGCAATCAAAATTAAAATTTGTGAGCTGACCGTAAGATTCTCCGCCAAGTTTTATACCTCCATAGGTGCCAAAAGAAAAAACGTCTATCAACTGTGCATTATCTGTATGCTCTATTGAATAGGCAAATGTTTTCTTTGCAATAACAGCATCTATGATGGCCCTGGAATTATCGCCTGCGAATTCCCTTTGTATGGCAGGATTCACATGACAGTGCAATATTCGGGGGATATCATAGCAATAATCAATGCGAATAAATATTCCACTCAAGGGGTAACCAAAACAGTGCTCAACTGTCAGTAATTCACTTACAATTCCATTTTGAGCGGCAAAATCTATGGCTAAATACTCACCATAGAAAGTAAGATTATTCAATGTTACCCCCATGGTTTTAGTCTCTGTTGAGAGCCGAATGGTTGCAGGATACTCAATTATTTTTGAAGGATCTACCCTGGCCTGATCGGAATACCAAAATTGTATCCCCTTTATCTGAGTCGCTGATTCTACCGTTATAAATACATTCTCAGTATCTGTAATTTTTATAACACTTCCCACGGGTTGCGGCTTTGAGGGATGTTTTGTTCCCCTTGGAGTTGCTGCATTTGCACCTACCAGAGATACATTTTTCTTCAGGATAATTCCACCCGCAATGTGATAGGGGGTATCGCTTGGATCAACATACAGAACACCTCCAATGGGCGACATCTGGTCAATCGCTTTTTGCAGCTTAACTTTATTTACTTCAGCAGAGTTGGAAGGCTTTACTCCAAAATCCTGGATGCTCTCGCCACTGGCCATTCCTGCCAGGAAAAGGTTGATTGCTAAAGAGAAATATATTTTTTTCATCATTGTTATATTGTAATTTTTCATGTTTTTATTGAACTTTGTTCAGATCAATTTCGGTAATGGTTCCCTGCTTTACCGGGGTGGAATAAGTGCCATCAGGGAGCACGAAGTTGATTGTAGATTCTTTGTCGGTGGTATTGAGGATGAGCCAGTTGTCTTTCCCTATTTGGGTGGCAAAAACATCATCCTTTACCAGATCACAGGCAGGGAGCCCGAGATCTGACATGGTTTTTCGGAGTGTCGCGGAGAGTCCGTCCCAGCCCCCGACCCGAACAATCCGTCCCTTTCCGATTCTGTGATCCTCAGCTCCTATACGGCCAAACAGAATCTCCTCCGTTTCAGGAGTGCCTTCGACACTCTCAAATCCCGGAACATCCATCACGATAACATGGCCACCATTTTTAGCCCAGTCAGCAATTAGCTTTGCATCGGAGGCTTCCATGACCTTACCCTCTACAATTACAAGTATCTTGTTGAGGCTTAGTGCTCCGGTCCTAAGCATACTTTCGTCGATATAATCGAAATCAGTATAGTCTCTGAATTCCGCGGCCATATTAATATAGACTGAATTAAGACTTACAGCATCCGCTGATTCTTTAGCCTGCCAATTCAGGGTCAGGTAAACATTCGGGTACCAGAGTGCCACTGGTACAATGGGTTCAGCAACATGGGAAAGATATTTCAGGTGTTTTTGCTGCGCATTCGTCCGCTCCTTTGTTGAGGTAACATTCCCCTCGTAGTCATGAAGTTGGTTTGCACCTGATGCGGTGGCATTGTAGATGCGGGCTACGATACCCTTCTCATCTTCCCGACCTGCAGGCTCGAATCCATAGTAAGCCCCATAATGTTTTCCTGAGGATGCAACCCATCTTGTCAGTGAGAAATTATTTGCATAATCGGATCCTTCATTGGTAATTCGCACTCCCGCACCGTATTTAGCGGCAACCCGTGACTGTTCAGCAAAGTTTGATCCGTGTTGTGGCACGGCATCTCCACCTGTGCAAAGGTAGATGGGTGTATTCGGGAAGTACTCCCTGGTGGTAGCTATCCAATAGTCTGCCAAATCTGTCATATCTCCGCGATACCAATCAATAAAATCAATCCATTGCCGGCGGGCATGTGGGTCGCCCGTACCGACTTTCTCCTCAAAGGCTTTGAGTTCATCCTTGCGTCCGGGGAAATCAACAGTATTAAAGTCCGTGAATTCAGTTCCCCATAAGGTGTTAAGCTTTGAAATCTCCTTGTAGCGTTTCAGGATGAACTTTTGATAAGCCTCAAGGGCATAAGGGTCATCGCACCAGTAGCCGGCATGGTTATGATACTCTCCAGGAACGTTAAAGGTCCATCCGCCTCCCCAAACTGAATAAATCGCCTCCCCAAAATCACCCTGTATACCAAGGAGGACCGACTCAATAACGCCCGTTTCTTTATAACGTTTTGAGAACTCATCTATGAAGCGGTCAATCCGCCCGGGCAGGTTTGGATTCCACAGCGACTCTATTTTACTGTCGATACCATGCTCCAGACAACGGCAGGGGATGTGATCCTCGCTTGCACGGAACCAGTCAGGTGTCGAATAGGCGGGCGCCAGTATCAGGAAAGGCACCCACTTTAGATCGTTATCTTTCAGCACCTTTACCGTCTTGTCCCATTCAGACCAATCCCATTGACCTTCACCCTCACGTTCGCAGGTTTCCCATGTAACGTAGCTCTCAATGCTCGTTGCACCCAGGGATTTGTAGAGTCGGGCCATTGAGTCATTCATTGTGCCACCCACTCCGAATGTGTAGTACATATCCTCTTCAGGATGAGAAGCTGAATCAGCTGGCTCCACAGAAGGAACACAACTGACTATCCCTGCAAGGATTATGCTGATGACTAAAAAGAAACGTAGCTTTTTCATGGTATTATATATTTAGTTAAGTGTCAACTTAATCTATCTTATTCCAATTCTATTATTATTGTTTGTGGGCCCGAGGCGTCACCAGGGATTATTGCCCGATCCGCATTTTTTCCATTAATTAATATCTTCGATACTTTTGAACCATTTCCCTGAACAGATATATTTAGAAGCATATTTCTGAATTGAAGATTGCTTAATACCACTTTGTCTAATTCATCCGGAATACAGGGTGAAAAGCTGATGCCATTCTCATCGATATTGGTGCCTGTCAGACCAAAGATTACCATTCTTATATAAGCGGTAGCCGACCATGTTTGACGATTGGTGGCCTGCCACTCAATGATTCTGCCATTTCTTTCCTGCATACCTCCATAGATTTCACCAGAAACAGGATGGTATATTTCAGCAAACTGCTTGTCACGAACAGCATGTTTTGCCAGCATATCAAGTTCATGAAATAGTATAGCTGGTTTATCAAATTTTGAAGCTGCCTGTGCCCAAAATCCTTGTATCTGTGGCCACACCACCCCATTGTGCCGGCCAAAACTTAAACTATCATTCCGGTACCGGCTCAATGGCGGCCATCCGCAGGGCACTCCTGCCGGAGCAACGAATTGATTTCTGAAGATTGAATTTGTCTTTTGCTCATCAGCTACACCAAATATAATTGCATAAGCATTCCCCAGGGTTTCCTGCAGCTTGCTTTCTTCATCTTCATCAATATAAAACCTGTAAACACCGCCAGACTCATTCCATAAATGTTTGTTGATTGCTTCCTTTAAGCTGATCGCTTTATCTGACCAGTCTGAAGCATCTGTTTTTAATTCGTTTGCCATTTTGACAACTACTTCATAAGCATTGTAATACAGACAATTAGTTGAAGTTGCCATCATGGGTATGCCATAACCAGGTTTTGATATCTTCTCAGGATTGTGTTCCGGCCAGGAATGTGCCGCCGCGAAGCCATTAGTAAAAGCATACTTTCCTTCATATGCAGCAACCCCATCACTCCATCCCAATCCTCTAAAAAGATTGTATTTCGAGTTTAATTCTGTAAGCTCAAAATAGTGCAGTGAATTTGTTGTTGCTTCATAAGCAATTTGTAGAAATTCTTCATCGCCGGTACATTTATAATGGTTCCAGGCGCCCGTGGCCCAGATAATTGCATCCCAGTACTGCCCCCCGATTCTTAGAGATCCACCATCATCAATTAATGTTGATAAGAGTGTGTTTTTTGCAATCACGGGCATGATAAAGGATCCGGCATTCCAGCAATTTATGGCTGCATCCCTGGTCCAGGGACGATCATAGTCCAGGCCTGCGATTATTACGGGTGCAGATGTATCATAAATCTGAATTTCAAAATCCTGTATATTGGTAAATAAATCTCCGATTGCGATCCGAAAAGCCTGATCAATCGTTTTGTTACCGGTATTTAATTTTGGAATTACAATAGATGAATCTTTTAAGCCTTCTCTTGAAGCAGGATCATTAAGATTCTGACTACAGGAAAAACCCAGAACACTTAGAAGGATCAGGATATTTCTCATTTTATTAATTCAACAGTTTCATTGATTGCCCTCGTCATATCTTCGGAAGCAAAACCATGACCACCCCCTTCAATGATGTCCAGTCGATTCTTTGGATTCAGATCTTTGATTTTATTAAAAAGTACTTCTGATTGATGATATGGAATTATCTCATCCTCTGTACCGTGATACAAAAGGCTTGTAATTGCATTTACATGATTAATGGGACCGGCATCTTCCCATGTGCAAACATCCATGTTACCCATTAAGGAATAGAATATGGTCATGATCCCCGTGGGCATACTTAACATTACCGGATCCCTCAAATCACTTGGTCCTGCCAGTGATACCACATTATTTACCCTGTTGTCATTGTTCCGGTATGTGTATAGCAGGGCAAGATGAGCTCCTGCACTATGTCCAAATAGGCATATCTGTTCCGGATCAAAGATATATTCATCTGACTTCGAAATGATAAAACTTATGGCGCTGTCAATATCAGCCAGCATTTCAACATAGGTAACCCCGTCTGAAATATTGGCATACCTGTAATTCATAGTAAAAGCAGCGATGGAAGAATCTGCAAAAACAGTTGCCGCGCCTTCGAATCCCCCTTTATCTCCTCCAATCCAACCACCACCTGGAATAAGAAGTACTACTTTCGTACGACTGCTTCTTCCATCAGGAAGAAAAACATCCAGTTTCTGCCTGGGTGATTCTCCGTATGGTACATCACGTAAAACTAAATCCTCTGTTTGCATCATTATATTTTCACTTTTTTTATCAGTGATTTCAGGTTCATTTGCATGAATACCCGACAAACAAAATATGATCGCTGCTAAAATTAAAACTGTTTTTTTCATTATAAATACAATTTATTTATTCAAAAATATCTTGATATACTGCGACTTACCATTTGATATATTTAATCTGGCCAAATAAACACCATCATCAAAGTTGCTGGC